>JAGHBF010000038.1 GCA_021161165.1 Candidatus Aminicenantota bacterium | reverse complement strand
CAGAATATACAGTAACAAAAAAGGCCTGGTTGAAAAAATCTGGGAAGGTGAGTGGGCACCTATTGTGAAAGTCCGAACCCTTGATGAAGACATTTCTTATGCGGTATCCGTTGTGGATGCTACAGGAAGAGAAAGTAAATTGTCTTCCTTCATTTCTCCTCAGCAAGAATAATAAAACTTTTCAGAGGTAATTTCTGGTTTTATAATAATTAAGGAGGAGGTTTACTTGAAGGTTTGCATTAATTGCTTCAGAAAAATCCAGGATGATGCAAAGTTTTGTTCTTATTGTGGTTATCCGCAGGAAAGTGTTGGAGTAAAGCGTTGTCCGTCGGGGCATTTAATTTTTGAAGATTGGAAAGATTGCCCTTTTTGTGCCCAGAGTGATTCCCTTGGAAAGACCATTTTTGAAGGGGAGAGTCCTTTCATGGGGAATAATAAAACTATAGCTGAAATTGATAAAACTAAATATGGAGAAGATTTTGATGAGACTGAGCTGGATCTTTCAAGTGTGGGTTTTTTCGCATGGCTTGTTGATATCACAGAAGGTAGGGCAACCCGCGACTTTCGGATTATGAAAGAAAGAATTTTCATTGGAAGAGACCCTTCTTCCGACATTGTTATAAGGGATGAAATGGTTTCCAAAGAGCACGCGGCTATTTATTTTAAAAATGGGGAATTTATTATAGATGACCTTAATTCTAAAAATGGGACTTTTTTGAATGGGGAACTGATTGAAAGGGCTAAATTAAGGGATGGAGACGTAATAAAAGTGGGAAGCAGGGAGTTTTTATTTAAGCTTCTGGAAGAGAAATGACAGTTTTCGCAATAGGAGGAAATAATCTTGACCGCCAGATTTGTGGTTGGCTGGCCATTGTAGAAGGACCTGGTCGGGGAAAAGCATTCAGAATATACGAGGGTAAGAATATTATAGGAAGCAATCTTGACTGTGATATTGTTGTTGAAAGCCTTGAACCCCATCATTTTTCTATCCGCTGCGAAGGCGGGGTTGTAATAATAACAGATCTAGATTCTGATAGTGGTACTTACATCAATGGAGAAAGAATCCTCCGCAAAGAAGTAGAAAATGATGAGATTAAAATTACCGCTCGTGATATTGTCTTTGTGTTAAAGAAAATATGAGTCTTGTGGATTATTTTGGACAGACGGACGTCGGAGTAATAAGAAATAATAACGAAGACTATTTTGGTATTTATACTCCTCCAGATGGAGGTTTTGTCTTTATAGTCGCAGATGGACTTGGTGGACACTTAGCGGGAGAAATAGCTTCAAGAATTGGCGTGAAAAGGCTGGGAGAGATGGTAAAAAACGGTATATCAGGAGATCCGGCAGATTTCTTCAATAATGCCATAAAAACCATAAATAGGGAAATAGAAAACCTTGGTAAGAAAGACCCCGATAAGAGAGGAATGGGCACCACACTATCAGTTCTTTATATAAAAGACAATAAGGCATATATAGCACACGTAGGGGATTCCAGGATTTACAAAATCTCCCATGGGAAAATAGAAAGATTGACAGAGGACCATTCATTTGTGGAAAAGCTTTTAAATGATGGCCTAATATCGGAAGATGAGGCCAGAAGACATCCAAGACGTAATGTTCTTCTTCAGATGGTTGGGATGAAAATGGATGTTAATCCTCAGATAAAAGGACCAATACCTATAGAAAGCGGGGATAAATTTTTGCTCTGCACAGATGGATTAACAAATATGGTGGTTGATGCTGAAATTCTTGAACTTTTTTCCAGGCTTCCAGTCAGGGATGCAGTGGAATATCTTATTGACCTTGCTAAGAAAAGGGGAGGACCAGACAATATAACGGTAATAGGGGTGCATGTAAAGGGAGAGGAAACTTCAGATACAAAGGATATCACTCCTCTGGAGACTAAAGAGGAGAGTTTCTTTATGGAGGAGATGGTTAGTGTTAATGATAATAAAAGGTTCAAGCTCCTTCTTTGGGTTATTCTAGGTCTTTTGATAACGCTGCTTTTCTTTACCCTTACTATAACATTTTTATCCTTTAAAAAGGCAAAGAAAGGAGAAGCTACATCAGGGATCGTTTTAGCACCTTATATGAAGATAGAAGGTCTTGATGATAGATAAGATCATAGGTAATTACAGAATCATAAGGAAAATCGGCGAAGGTGGTATGGGAACTGTCTTTCTTGCAAAAGACTTGACCCTTGAAAGAGAAGTAGCATTGAAGATTATAAATCCTACTTTTGCCAGTAATTCAAGATTGATGGCCAGGTTTAAAATAGAAGCTATTGCCCAGGCAAGATTAAATCATCCTAATGTTATAACTATCTTTTCTTTCGAACAGGTTGGGGACCTTTATTTTATAGTAATGGAATACATAGAGGGAGAGAGTCTGAAAGATATTATCAAAAAGAAAAAATTAACTCCTGAAAAGGCACTCCATATTTTTCGGCAGGTCTTAAACGCCATAGAGTTTGCACACAGAAAGGGGATAATTCACAGGGATATAAAACCCGGCAATATAATTATAACTCGTGACTGGATAGCAAGAATAGGTGATTTTGGAATAGCGAAAATAGAAGGGGTAGAGGGATTAACCAGAGAAGGAACTTCGCTCGGTACTCCTCTTTATTCTTCTCCAGAGCAGATATTGGGGAAGAATGTTGATTTAAGAACTGATATTTATTCTCTTGGAGTAGTCCTTTTTGAAATGCTTACAGGCAGACCTCCGTTTATAAGTGAAAAGGGTTCAGAATACGAAATTCAGAAGGCACATATAGAACAATTACCCCCCAGGCCATCTTCCATAAATCCTTTAATTCCCTACAAAATGGACAAAATAATTCTAAAATGCCTTGAGAAAGAACCTGAAAAAAGATATGAAACTGTAAGTGAGCTTTTACAGGACTTTATAAAGATAAGCGCAAGGGATTTTAAATTCTCAAAGTTTGCCTTTTTAAGGTCTTTAGTTGAATTTTTTGATAAAACTAAGCTTTTTTTTAGAGGGTTTTCTCAGGAACTCAGGACCAACAGAAAGTTTTTCTACCTGACGCTTTCTGTTCTGATATTATCTCTGTTGCTTGTGATTATTCTGGCAACTTCAAAAGTCTCTGAACCTTTGGAGAGCCGAGGATTATATCCTTCGGTTTCGACCTTAAAAAATAAAGAAGAGCCTCAAAATGCTAAAGGAGTAGAAAGCCT
>JAGHBF010000014.1 GCA_021161165.1 Candidatus Aminicenantota bacterium | reverse complement strand
ATCTTATAGCCATAATAGAAGCTTCCTGTAATATCCTTTCTTCATCAACATCCACAGACATTTCCCGTATTTTCCTCTCAATTTCCTCCCTGATTCTATCCTTTTCTGACATAAATATTTTTTCTATGTTTTTTTTCTCCCTTTTTATAATAGCCAACCTTTTTTTAATGTACTCTCTAATTTTCTCACCTTCCTGAATTCTAACCTTTTTGAGTTTCTCGAGCACCTTTCTTAGAGCATCCAGAATAAACCTTCTTTCATCTTCAGAAAAACCCTCCTCGTTAAATGTAACATCAACAAGTCCTGGAATTCTCAAAATACCATCCATGGTAATGGGAGCCATGGCTGATAGAGGTTGCAGTTCCCTTATTATTTCCATTATGGCATCTTTGTTTACTGTAATTTTTTGTTTCTCATAAGAGACAAACCTGATGTCAATATAAACTTCTATTCTTCCCCTTTTGAAGTACTGCCTCACCAGTTCCCTTATCTCGTCTTCAAGTGGCCTTATGTAAACCCCACTTTTTGTAATAACATCAAGATACCTATTATTTAGAGAACGAATTGCAATTTTTAACTCAAAGGAGTTGTAAGAAAATCTTTCCTCTGTATATCCGGTCATTGATTCCATTTATCCCTCCATTTGCACCCTGTAAAAATGTGCATATTTCCCGTTTTTCCTCATCAGTTCTTCGTGGGCACCCTGTTCTACTATTTTTCCGTTCTCAAGCACTATTATTTTATCCGCCATTTTTACAGTGGATAATCTATGGGCTATTATTATAGTAGTTCTATCCCTGGTTATTTCCCTTAAAGCCTCTTGAATTTTCTGTTCTGATTCAGAATCAAGAGAAGATGTTGCCTCATCAAAAATTAATATTTTTGGATCTTTTATTATGGCCCTTGCTATTGAGATCCTCTGCCTTTGCCCCAGTGACAGATTAAAACCTCTTTCTGAAAGATTGGTATCGTAACCTTCTGGAAGAGAATCTATATAATCATGAATATGAGCTGCCTTTGCAGCTTTCAATATTTGATCAAAAGATGCATTCTCTGTGCCATATTTTATGTTTTCAGCTATGGTAGCGTTAAAAAGTAAAACATCCTGAGTTACAACACCTATTCTCCTGCGCAACCATTTCAGGTCGTATTTCCCGACATCCACACCATCTATTAACACTTTACCGCTATCAGGAGTATAAAATCCAAGAATAAGGTTAACAATAGTTGTCTTCCCAACCCCAGAAGAACCCACTATGGCCATTTTTTCTCCGGGGTTAAGTTTAAAGCTTATTCCCCTTAAAACTGGCTTCCCCTTATTGTATGAAAAGTAAACGTCTCTAAATTCAATCTCCCCCTTTATATCTGAAGGTTTGTAATCTCCCTCTTTCTCTCTGTATTTTTCTCCCTGGTTTATAAGCTCCTCAAGACTATCAACAGCAGCACCACCCTGGTGAAGTATATTGTTAGCACTGGAAAGCCTTCTTATAGGTGTATAAAGGTAAAAAATAGATGCTATGAATGTAGTAAACTGCCCGGGAGTCATTAATCCCTGCCTTATCATTCTGGCACTTATATAAATAAGAATGGCAGCTACAAATCCTCCTATAAACTCCAGAAACGGAGATGAAAGGGTCCAAATTTTTACAAATTTTATGTTATCCAGGTAATTCTTTTGATTTACGATGGTAAACTTTTCCCTCTCTACGGCTTCTGTGCTGAAAGCTTTTACTACCCTTATTCCACCAAGGGTTTCCGAAATCTGTCTTGAAATCTCACCTATTGATTTCTGTCTTTTCTCGGTAAGCTTCTTAATTATTCTTCCAAAAATAATAACAGGAACCGCAGCGACTGGTATAATCGCAATAGAAATCAGAGTAAATCTGGGATTATTGGTTATTATAACAACCACCAGTGCAAGCACTGTGAGGCTTTCCCTTATCATCTGAACCACTCCATCGGAAATAGACCTTTCAAGAATGTCCATCTCGTACAAGAATCTGGAAGCTATTTTTCCACTATGAAAAGAATCAAAGAACTTGAGGGGGGCCTCTATAAGAATGGAAAATATTCTTTCCCTCAAATCTCTCACTACTTTCTGGGCAAGTGCCCTTGTTGTATAGTTAGAAAGAAATGTAAAGAATGCCTTACCAAAGAAAACGAAAAGGACAAGAAGAGGAATAGCATATGGAGAAGAAAGATCAATATATTTTGATAAAAATTCTCCAAACTGAAATCCCTGTGCTTTATGAGTAGGTGCTACAGAAAAGAGATTGTCCATTATTGGTTGAAGAACGAGGGCTGCTGTAGCCGTAAAAAGGGCTGCCAAGGATGAATAAATCAGTGCGATGAAGATTCTGCCTCTATAATTTTTTAGAAGTTTAACTAACGATTTCATCCTTATACTTCAAAGCTTTTAAGCCTATTTCAACCGCATTGAAAACCGAGCCTCTTTTCAGATTATCCAACACAGACCACATCCAGACTTTTCCGTTTTCCCCTTTTTTTATATCTGATACATGAACAAAAAATCCTTCCTCTTCATCGAATTTAGATGGTGAAAGTTTCTCCTTATCCAGCACAATATATCTGGATTTCTCCAGCATTTCTTCAATTTTCTTAAAGGTTATGTCTTCCTTAAGTTTCAAAAATGTAATAGCTGAATGCCTGTGAAAAATACCAGAGCGCAGTATTGAACAATAAAACTCATTAATATTATTCGTCTTTTTTATTTCATCCATCAACTCAATTTCTTCGATTGTAAACCTTCCCTTACCTTTCTTTCCTCCTTTTGGAAACAAGTCAAAGGCAAGGACATCTCCCAGCACCTTT
>JAGHBF010000167.1 GCA_021161165.1 Candidatus Aminicenantota bacterium | reverse complement strand
CCCGTAATTAATGCTATTTTACCATTAAATCTCATTTTCTCCTCCATTTTACCACAGCTGCGCCCCATGTAAAACCAGCGCCGAAGGCGGCCAGAAGAATTATATCTCCCTCCTTTATTTTCCCCTCCTTATAAGCTTCCCACCATGCAATTGGAATTGAAGCTGCGGAGGTATTACCATATTTTGCTATATTAGAAAAAACCCTGGAAGGGTCTATTCCGAGTCTTTCTCCTGTAGATTCCGTTATTCTCTGATTTGCCTGGTGTGGAATGAAAAGGTCTACCTGATCCACAGAAACTCCGGCTTTTTCCAGAGCTTCTTTTGAAATAGCTGGCATCTTTGTTACTGCATATTTAAATACTTCCCTCCCATTCATTTTTACATAATGAAGCCTATTTTTAACAGTATATTCTGAGGCCGGCATACGACTTCCTCCAGCAGGCATGTAAAGAAGCTCTCCTTTACTACCGTCTGATCTTATCTCTATAGACAGGATACCCTCTTCCTCAGAACGGGTAAGAACTGCAGCCCCAGCTCCATCTCCAAAAAGGACACATGTACTTCTGTCGGTCCAATCTGTTATTTTGCTGAGCTCTTCAACTCCTATTATGAGCGCGGTACTATATTTTCCTGCTCTTATAAAGGAGTCCGCTATATTCATGGCATACAAAAAACCAGAACAACCAGCAGAAATATCGAAGGCGGGTGTTTCTCCCATTCCAAGCTCTGAAGCCACGATACAACCTGTGGAAGGAAACATCATGTCAGGGGTAACGGTGGCAACAATAACAACATCTATATCAGACGGCTTCATTCCTGCATCTTCTATAGCCATTCTTCCTGCTTCTATGGCGAACTTGGAACTTGGTTCGTCTTTCTTAGAAATTCTTCTTGTTTTAATTCCCGTTCTTGTAGTTATCCATTCATCTGAGGTATCAACCATTTTTTCAAGATCCTGGTTGGTTAGGATCTTTTCAGGAAGCGAGGCTCCCAAGCCTTTTACTACTACTCCCATTGCTCCTCCTTTCTCCAGTTTCTATCCAGTCCTCAAACTCCTCCATTGCCTTTCTACATTTCTTCCGAAATCCCACCACAGGTAATCTATGCGAAAACAATATAGCATTTTCTATAGCCCGCCCACTGCTTCTACCATGTGCAACAATGATGTTTCCTTTAAAACCAACAAGCAAACCTCCTCCGTACTTTGAGTAATCCAATCTATCTTTTAAAGCTTTGTAAGCTCCCCTTGAAAGGATATACCCAATTTTATAAACAAAACTTTTCGAAAGTTCTTCCTTCAGGAACTTAACAAATAGCTCTCCCAAACCTTCAGCCAGCTTTAAAACAATGTTTCCCACAAAACCATCGGTCAGCACAACATCTGCCCTATCATTGAACATCTCTCTGCTTTCTATGTTTCCATAAAAATCAAATGGGCTTTCCTCAAAACTCTTATAAACTTCTTTCAAAACTCGATGGCCCTTCGAAGCTTCTTCTCCAATATTAAGAAGAGCAACTCTTGGATTTCTGCGACCGAGAATCTCTCTGGCAAAAATAACCCCTATAAGTGAATTTATTCTATAATCCCTGGGTTTGGTATAAACATTTGCTCCTGCATCTATCAGGACGAATTCACTACTCCTGGAAGGCAGAACCACTAAAATTGCTCCTCTATCAACACCTTCTTCTGTGCCCACAATTTTTCTTGAGAGAGCTACAACAGCTGCAGTGTTTCCAGCCGATAGGAAACTATCTATTTCTCCCTTAACAAGAGCCTCCAGCCCAAGGTGCAAGGAAGTTTCTTTCTTCCGTCTTAGAAGAGAAATAACAGATTCCCCCATTCCCACTACTTCCGATGCATTCCTTATTAGGATGTTTCCAGTAAATTCGTATTTACTTAGTTCCTTACGAATTAAATTCTCTGCTCCGAAAATCACAAATTCAACATCAGGGAGCTTCCTTGAGGCACTCACTACTCCCTCAACAATGTTGATGGGGGCAAAATCTCCGCCCATTCCATCAACGCCTATTCTCATTATTCAGCGTACTCCTCCATCGGTTGAATAACCATTTTACCCTTATAATATCCACAATAGGGACAGGGTCTATGAGGCATGTAAGCATTCCCACATTTGGGGCATATTGCCAGAGTAAGCATTTCAAGATGCTGGTGAGATCTTCTCTTGCCTTTTCTTGATTTAGAATGACGTCTTTTAGGCTGTGCCATTTTTCACCTCCAGTAGTGTTTTTAATGGAGAAAGCCTTGGGTCAATAATCTTCTCACTGTGACCACAATCCATCTTATTCCTGTTGACTCCACAAACCGGACAAATACCCTTACAGTCCGGCTTACAAAGCGGCTTCATAGGAATGGAAAGATTAATTTGATCGGAAATTAATCTTTCCACCGCAATCTTCCCTTCCCTGTAAAAAGTGGTATCCATATCTCCTTCCTCAAGAGAGATTTCTCCTTCACTGAGATAATAAATTGGGAGAACGTGTAAATTAAAGGAAGAATCTACAGTATAAGGAAATTCTTCAGCACAACGACTGCATGTAAGGATGATTTTAGCATTTACAGAACCCCAGGCTCTCACCCTATCTCCCTTCCTTTTAAATTTAATGTGAGCTTTTACAGGGCCCTCTGTTCTGCCTTCAACAAGCAAAACTTTATTTATGACTATATTTAAATCTAATTCCAAGCCCTTAGGCGGTATTTTTTCAACTTCCAGAAACATCTTATTATTGTAATTATTAAGGATTAAACTGTCAAATTTCCCTTTCAGCAGGACCGTCGTATTCGTGATCGACAGGGTCTATTTTTCTCATGGGCTTCATCCTGGTTTGTTCCTCATAAATGTGGGCAATAAGTCCTGGGGTTCGGGCCATAATAAAGAAAGCATTCCCGAGCTCTGGAGGAAAACCAAGTTCACAAAGAATTGCAGCTATAGCTCCATCTACATTTATTGGAAGTCTTTTTCCTTTTATCCTCTCTATTGAATCTGCTATGGCTTGGGCTGTTTTTACATACTTCCCGTAAAACCCAAGTTCCCTGGCTAACTCAAATAATTTTGCAGTTCTGGGATCATTTTTATGATATCTATGACCAAAACCGTATATAACCTTCTTTGAAGAGAGCTTTTCCTCTACAAATTTTTCAGCGCTTTTTTCTATGTCATCGCCCATCTCGACAATTTCAAGATATTGCTTCATGGCATTCTCTATGGCACCACCATGATACTTATAAATGGCAAGTATCCCACCTGCCAGAGCTGCATTAAGAGGAGAACCTGTAGAAGCAATGGTTCTGGCTGCAAGCGTTGAGGGAGGTGTAGCCCCATGGTCTATGGAGGATACAAGAATAGCATCTACCATTTTCCCTGTTTTTTCATCCGGAAGTTCCCCTTTTAGAATTAGATAAATAGCCTGAGGAAAGCTTATTTTTCCCATCAAACGGTCAACCCTATAACCTCTTACCGAAATTTTATTCGGCTCAATCTTTGTTATAGCTGTTTTCCAGTGATTTTCACCCATTAGGTTCCCTCCTCCCATGAATTCAAATATTTTTTCTGTTCCTCAGTAAGCTCATCTATTTCAATGCCAAGGGACCTGAGCTTCAGTAATGCTATGTTCCTATCTATTTCCTCTGGAACTCTGTAAACTTTCCTTTCAAGCTTTGTTGCATTTTCTTTAAGATAAACGACTGAAAGAGCCTGGTTGGCAAAACTCATATCCATAACAGCAGCAGGATGGCCTTCTGCGGCAGAAAGGTTAATCAGCCTTCCCTCTGCCAGCAGATAAATTCTGCGTCCATCATCTAATTTATATTCTTCCACAAACTCTCTTATCCTTCTCTTGGAGACAGCTATTTCTTCAAGAGAAGGAATGTCTATCTCCACATTAAAGTGACCAGCATTGGCAACAATTGCTCCATCTTTCATAGCAAGAAAATGTTCCTTTCTAAGAACATGCTTATCTCCAGTAACAGTAACAAAAATATCTCCCAGCTTTACTGCATCCTCCATCTTCATAACCATAAATCCATCCATATTCGCTTCAAGCGCCCTCAAGGGGTCTACTTCAGTAACTATAACTTTTGCGCCGGCTCCTCTGGCCCTCATAGCAACGCCTCTACCACACCATCCATAACCTGCCACCACAAAATAACTGCCGGCAATAAGATAGTTGGTCGCTCTTAAAATTCCATCTATTGTGCTCTGGCCTGTTCCGTACCTATTGTCAAAAAGGTGCTTGGTATAAGCATCGTTTACTGCAATTATTGGATAAGCAAGAACACCATCCTGTGCCATTGCTCTGAGTCTTATAACCCCTGTGGTTGTCTCCTCTGTTCCCCCTATCACCCTCTTTAGAGCTTCTCCTCCCTTCCTGTGAAGTGTGGAAACCAGGTCCGCTCCATCATCCATTGTTATAACAGGTTCTATCTCGAGCGCACTTTCTATATGTTCATAATAGGTTTTCTCATCTTCTCCTTTTATAGCAAAAACAGGGATATCATAATGTTTCACGAGGGACGCGGCCACATCATCCTGAGTAGAAAGAGGATTTGAAGCTGTAAGTGTAACCTCTGCTCCGCCCTCCTTTAGAGTTATCATTAAGTTTGCAGTTTCTGTTGTGACATGTAAACACGCTGCTACTCTAATACCTTTAAGGGGCTTTTCTCTGGAAAAATCCTCTCTGATTTTTCTAAGAACAGGCATCTGAGCCTCAGCCCATTCTATCCTTAATTTACCCTTTTCAGCAAGGGAAAGGTCTTTTACATGGTACTTCATACTTTCACCGCCTCCAGCAGGTCTTTAATCTTATCTGTCTTTTCCCAGGTGAATTCAGGTTCATTCCTTCCAAAATGTCCATATGCTGCGGTCTTCTTATATATAGGTCTTCTGAGATTGAGATGTTCTATCATTCCTTTTGGAGTCAGAGGAAAGACTTCCCTTACTGCCTTTTCAAGCAAGGATTCGGGAACTCTCCCTGTCCCGTGGGTGTTAACAAGCACCGAAACGGGCTCTGCAACACCTATAGCATAAGCTATCTGAACAGTAACCTCGTCAGCAAGTTCCGACGCAACGATGTTCTTTGCTATATAGCGTGCCATATAGGAAGCAGAACGGTCAACCTTTGTGGGGTCCTTACCCGAAAAGCAACCGCCTCCATGAGGTGCTCTTCCTCCATAGGTATCAACAATTATTTTTCTTCCGGTAAGACCGGTATCTCCCATAGGTCCCCCAATAACAAATTTTCCTGTAGGATTTATGTAAAACCTTGTTTTTTTGTCAATCATTCCTTCTGGAATTATAGGCTTTATAACATGTTCTATTATCCCTTCCTTTATATCATCAATGGTAACTGAAGGTGCATGTTGAGCTGAAACTACAATAGCTTCTATTCTTACTGCTTTTCCATCCTCATATTCCACCGTCACCTGGGTTTTACCGTCAGGTCTCAGGAAGTCAAGAATTCCCTCTTTCCTCACATAAGCGAGCCTTCTTGCAAGCTTATGAGCCAGCATTATTGGTAATGGCATAAGTTCCTCTGTTTCCCTTACAGCATATCCGAACATCATTCCCTGGTCTCCTGCTCCTCCAGTATCAACTCCCTGGGCTATATCGGGCGATTGCTCATGAATTGAGGATATAACAGCACATGTTTCGGAATCGAAACCGAATTTTGCCCTTGTATAGCCGATTCCCTTTATTGTATCCCTAACCACCGTAGGAAAATCCACATATGTTTTTGTCGTAATCTCCCCGGCGATAAAAGCAAGTCCTGTTGTCACTATAGTCTCAACTGCTACCCTACCTGATGGATCATCTTTTAGAATAGCATCAAGAATTGCATCGGAAATCTGGTCAGCTATTTTATCTGGATGTCCCTCTGTTACTGATTCAGAAGTAAAAAAATGTTTTCTTGCCATAGACTACCTCCTTTTTTGATATGAAAGTAAAATTTAAAGCTTTATTATGAATTTGTCAAGTCTTATAACTCAGGCTTGGTGTTAAAATATTACTCAAATGTGGTTAAAACTCTTAATAGTACTTTCATTGCTCCTTTTACTCCTTGCTATAAAAGCTAATCTTCCCCTCTCTATCTTCCTTCCAGGCTTACTTCTTGCTTTTTTATTTAAAATGACCCCTCTGGAAATAATTCACTCTACGTGGAAGTCCATTTCAGACTGGAATACCATAAAACTTCTTTTAATTATATTTCTAATTTTAATTTTGGTGGAAATCCAGAAAGAAAAAGGCTCTTTGCAGAAGCTTGTAAAAGGCATGGAAGGCCTTTTTGGTAATAAATGGATGACTATTACTCTTTCTCCTTCATTGATCGGACTTTTACCCATGCCTGGCGGTGCTCTGGTTTCAGCTCCTGTTCTCAACGAAGCTTTAGGAGAAGGAGAAGTATCTCCAGAATTGAAAACTTTTATTAATTACTGGTTCAGACATATCTGGGAATATTTCTGGCCTCTATATCAGGGATTTCTTCTAACTGTCACAATTTTTGGAATTAAAACCATAGAGCTAATAAAAAATCAATTTTACTTTACGTTTATAGCAGCTGCTCTGGGCTATGTCTCCATGCTGATTTTTTTACCCAGACTAAAAAACGACATAAAAAAGGAACCCTTCATAATTTCAATAAAAACTCTTATAAAGGGAACCTGGGAAATCCTACTTATT
>JAGHBF010000126.1 GCA_021161165.1 Candidatus Aminicenantota bacterium | reverse complement strand
TCTATTTCTTTTAGCTTCTCCTCCGCTTCTCTGGCTCTTCTTTCACTTTCCTCAAGCTCTGTTTTTATTTTTGAAGAATAGCTCGACACCATCTTTCTCAAAGAGCCACCAGCGAAATAGACTAATACACCCACAAGAACAGCAAAATTAAATGTTTTCCACAGAAAATCCCCAAGTTCTGAAGCTCTAACCACTGCTGGAAACAGGAAAAACACCAGCAGGGCTATATAAGCTTTCTTTCTATTTCTTCTGCCATCCATTCTGCCATCCCTTTTATTTTTTCCTGCGAAGAATGGAGTTCTTCTTCTATCTTTCTCCTGTATTCTTCTCTCCTTTCGGAAAGCTCCCTTCTGAGCGCCTCAAGCCTTATTGCCTTTTCTTCCTCAGCTTTTTTTCTGAGCTCATTTACTTCTGCCAGGACCGCGCTTCGAGTCTCTTCCAGTCTTCTTTTTATTTCATCCGCCTTTCGCTGGTAAACTTCAATCGCTCTCTCCTCTCTTTTACTTCTGTCTTTTATAATGTTTTCCCTCTCTTCCAGAACTTTTTTATATGGTTCGAAATAGAGCTTCTTCAAAATTAGAAAAGTAAACCAGAAAATAAAGAATATGGCAATGAGAGAACCATCCAGTTTTATAGCCATAGGCTTATAATGATAACAAAACCGAAATTTATGTCAAGAATAGATTACTTATTCTGCAAAGGTTTGCCTTCAACATACCCTCTCTTATTTTCGGTTATTAAAAACTTATCCCTTTTCCCTGAAGGAATGCCTGAATGAACAAAATTTAATACCACATAATTCTCAAGAAGTGCTTCTCCTTCCCTTATTACAGTCCCTTCTATTTCCATCCCCACAAGGGACGAAAGAAAGGACCTTTTTTTGTCTTCTGCCAGTTCCCTGAGAATTCTTGACCTCTCTCCCATTATCCTTTCTGGAACAGAGGGCTTTAATTCTGCTGCCTTTGTCCCTGGCCTGGGAGAAAAGCTGAAAACGTGAAAATAGGTTAAAGGTGCCTGTTCTGCAAAATCCAGCAGTTTTCTGAAATCATCTTCATCCTCACCAGGAAATCCCACAATAAAATCAGTCCCTACTCCAGCATATGGATTAGCAGTTTTTATTCTTTCCAGAATTTTCATAAATCCCTTATTCGTTCCCCTTCCCATCCGCCTCAAAATTTTATTGGAATAATGCTGGAAGGACAGATGAAAACTTGGCATTATATGAGGAGCATAAAGGATATAATCCAGTAATTCGCTGGTTAAATAACGGGGGTCCAAAGAAGAAATTCGAAAGCGAACTTCAGGAAAATATCTCTCAAGGAATTTGAGAAGGCGCAAAAATCCCTCTTTATCTCCCAGATCTCTGCCATAAGACTCAAGATGAATCCCTGTTATTACCACTTCCTCATAGCCCACCTTCATGAATTCCTCCATTCTATTTTCTATATCCCTGAGAGGCACACTCTTTGACCTTCCCCTGAGCTTTGGAATTATGCAGTAAGTACATCCAAGGTCGCATCCTTCCTGAACTTTAAGAAAACCCCTTGCCTTCCATCTCTTTATATCAGTCTCATTACCAGCACTCTCAAGTAAATCTGGAAGGGACAATTTTTCTGAGTTTTTAAGATATAGGTCTGCCATTGAGGCTTCGTCTTCGTTAAAATCCACAAGACAGCCTATGGCTATTATCCTCCCTTCGGGGTTTTTCCTCCTTATTTTCCTGACCAGCTTTCTGAAATCAGACTCTGCCCTGTGGGTTACCGCACACGAATTTATTATTATCACAGATGCAGACTCTGGAGATTTCAAAACCCATCCCTTCTTCTGCAATTCCTCTATTATCTTCTGGGATTCAGCGATATTAAGTCTGCACCCCTGATTTATAAGAGCAAATTCACCCCACAAATTCCTCTTCCACCTTCTTCCTCATTTTTTCTCTGTATTCCTTCAATTTCTCTTTAATTTCAGGATATTTTATAGAAAGTATTTCCGCTGCAAAAAGAGCGGAATTTACTCCACCCCATTTCCCGGCAGAGACCACTGCCACAGGAACACCCCTGGGCATTTGAACCATGGAAAGAAGAGAATCCAGGCCTTTGAAAGGTTCCACAGCTACTGGAAGTCCTATTACAGGCTTTGTAGTATATGCTGCAACGAACCCTGCGAGATGTGCTGCGCCTCCAGCCACAGCCACAAAGACATCAGTTTCAGACTCTTTTTCCTTCACAAGCCTGACAGTCCTTTCAGGCGTTCTGTGTGCAGAGGTGACAAGGACTTCAACCTCAATGCCAAAATTTTCAAGAATTTCGAGCCCTGGTTCAATTACAGGATAATCTGAACTGCTTCCTATAAAATATACTACCTTCATTTTCCAACTCCTATATCCCTTCTAAAATGCATTTTATCAAAGTGTATTTTTTCTATGGCAGCATACACTTTTTCTCTTGCCTCAGAAAGTGTCTCTCCTTTTGCAGCTACATTAAGCACTCTGCCACCTGCTGTAAAGTATTTCCCATCTTTGTACTCTGTCCCAGCATGAAAGACCACTACATCATCAGGAAGATTATCCAGACCCTTTATTTCCTTGCCTTTTTCATATGAACCTGGATATCCACCGGATGCGAGAACGACAACCACTGATGGTTTCTTATCCCACACTGGTTTTAATCCAGGACTGAATCCGTTAATAGCTCCTTCTAAAATGTCTACGAGGTCACTTTCCAGTCTTAAGAGAATTGCCTGGCTTTCAGGGTCTCCGAACCTCACATTGAATTCAAGAACCATAGGCCCAACCTCTGTCAGCATTAACCCTGCATATAAAACTCCTGTAAATTTTCTCCCTTCATATAGCATTCCGGAAATAGCAGGTTTAATTATCGTATCTATAATCCTCCTGTAAATCTCAGTATTTACGTACGGGCATGGTGATATCGCTCCCATACCACCTGTATTGGGCCCTTTGTTCCCATCAAAGGCCCTCTTATGGTCAAGGGAGGTAACCATTGGAAGTATATTGGTACCATCTGTAATGACTGTAAAAGAAATTTCCTTACCTGGCAGAAATTTTTCTATTACTACCCTATCGCCTGCTAAGGCAAATTTCCTTTTATTAATTATCAAATCAAGTGCATTCAACGCTTCCTGCTGGGTTTCGCATACAAAACTACCCTTCCCGGCTGCAAGACCATCGGTTTTTATAACCACAGGAAACCCATATTTACCACTCTTTACTATTTTCTCCCCCTCAACATAATCTGTTATCACATCAAATTCAGCTGTAGGAATTACGTGTCTTTTCATAAATTCTTTGGCAAAAACTTTGCTTGCCTCAAGTTCTGCCGCTATTTTTTCAGGCCCAAAAATTTTAAGTCCCCTCTTCTTAAACTCATCCACTATTCCAAGAGAAAGAGGAACTTCAGGACCTACAACTGTAAGGTCTATTTTTTCCTTCTCAGCAAAATCCGCAAGAGAAACTATTTCGTGTACAGGGATATTGACCCTTTCGGCTTCCTTCATACCCCCATTTCCCGGAGCCACATAAACTTTTTCCACCTTTGGAGATTGAATTATTTTCCATACGAGAGCATGCTCTCTTCCCCCCGCCCCAACCACAAGTACCTTCATTTATACCTCCTTTAAGGTATTTAAATTATATCAGGCATGGATAAAAAAAGTCCACCAATGTTATTTCATGAATCTGAAAAAATCGTATAAACTAAATAGAGAAAAAAGGAGGGCAAAATGAGAAAGTTGTTATTATTCTTTATTTTATTACCCCTTATACTGGCCCTTGGAATACCAAGCTATCCCAGCATCTCAAGAGATGGAGAATGGGTGGCTTTCAGTTATCAAGGGGACATATGGAAGGTAAAAACAAACGGAGGAGAAGCAATAAGACTTACAGCCTCTCCTGCTGACGAAATAATGCCTGTATGGTCTCCCGACGGGAAATGGATAGCCTTTTCATCCAACAGGTTTGGTTCTTACGATGTTTTTATAATAAAAGCCAGCGGCGGCATCCCCATAAGACTGACCTACAGACACAGCAGGGATTATGTGACAGACTGGAGTCCTGACGGGAAATATGTTCTTTTCTTCTCGAACAGGGATTTGAGCTATCATTATGCAAATTACAATCTTTACAAAGTATCAATAAAGGGCGGAACTCCGGTTTCTGTATTAAACGAAATATCCAGATTTGGTAAATTCTCTCCAGACGGCAATCTTATTGCCTTCAACTATGGTTCCTCAGAGGAATGGAAAAAAGGATACAAAGGCTCTGCAAATCTCGACATAGTTATTTACGATATAAAAGCTGACAAGTACATAAAATTTACCTCCTACAGAGGAAACGATAAATGGCCCCAATGGTCCCATAATGGGGAATGGATTTACTTCGTTTCAGACAGAGACGGAGTATTCAACCTCTGGAAGAAAAACCTAAAAACAGGCAGGCTCGTAAAATTGACTTCTTTAAAAGAGGAAATTCTCCACCCTTCTATATCGAAAAATGGTGTCATCGTTTTTGAACACAAAGCATGGCTATACAGAATGAGGGAGGGAAGAAGGCCAGAAAAGATAGAGTTTCAGGCATCAGGAGACATTCCCGAAGGAAATATAGTTCCTGATGTTATTAAAGGAAAAGTAGAAGAAATAGCACCATCTCCCGACGGTAAAGAAGTAGCATTTATAGCACATGGAGACCTTTTTGTGGTAAAAACAAGCGGTGGCCATGCGAATAACATAACAAATACACCTTTCAGAGAAAGCAACCCCGTCTGGTCACCTGATGGAAAAAAGATATATTTTGTTTCCGATAGAAACGGAAACAGAGACATTTTTTACGCCTACGCAGATGATGGAGAAAAATTCACAAGAAGCCTAAACATTAAAGAAAAACTCGTAATAGGAACACCTGAAGAAGAATGGTCCCCTGTTATCTCCCCTGACGGAAAAAAGCTTGCATTCATACGAGGAAAAGGTAATCTGTGGTTAAGCGATGCAGATGGGAAAAATCAGAAATTATTATCCTCTTTCTGGAATATAAGTGACGTAAAATTTTCACCGGACGGTAACTGGATTTCATTCTCAAGAGACGACAATAATTTCAATAGAGAGATTTACTTCCTCAATTTAAAAGAAAAGAATGCAAAACCTATAAACGTAACTGTTCATCCATACGAAGACTTCAATGGAATATGGTCTCCAGATGGACTTTTCTTTGCCTTTATCTCCGCAAGGATTATGAGAAATCAGGACCCATGGTTTTTCTACCTTACAAAAAAGGACGATTACAAAACCCGGGAGGACTGGGAAGAATATTACGAAGGAAGCAGCAAAGAAAAACAGAAAACACCAAGCGTAAAAATAGACTTTGAAGGTATAAGAAAAAGGCTTAGAAGAATAACTGATTTCCCCTCATCGGAACAGGAATTAGCCATATCAAAGGACGGCAAAACAATCTATTTCCTTTCAAACACAAGAGAAGGGGAAGATATATTTTCCTATGATAGAGTTAAAGGCGACATAAAAAGAATAACGAAGGGCAGGACTATTTCAGGAAGTTTAAAATGGGACGATAAAAGGACGAAACTATTTTTCCTCGAAAGAGGAGGAAAAATAAGTTACCTGGATGTCAAATCTAAAAAGGTCAAACCAGTTTCCTTCTCTGCAAAGATTTACATAAACATTGTCAGGGAAAACCTTGAAAAATTTGATGAGGCATGGAGAACTCTCAGAGACTATTTCTATGACCCAAAAATGCATGGAGCTGACTGGAAGGGCTTGAAAGAGAAATTTATACCTTACTTTAAAGAAGTCTCCACCCCGGCGGAATTCTGCTATCTATTCAATTTGATGCAGGGACATATAAAAGCATCACATACTAATTGTTATCCTCCATACAAAAAATCCATAGAAACAGGAAGAGAGCTGGGCGTAATTTTAATTCCTGTAAAACATGGAGCTCTTATTAAAAAAGTTCTTCCAGGTTCTCCTGCTTCCTATCCACAATCAAAATTAATGGAAGGCGACATTATTCTTGAAATAAATGGCATTCCCACCTCCAACAATAATATCTATAAACTACTTCTTGACAAGGAAGAAGTTCTACTTAGAGTAAAAAGAGGTAAAGAAGAAAAACTGGTGCGAATAAAGACCATTCCTGAAAGAGATCAAACAGACCTGATTTATCAGGCGTGGGTTAATTACAGAAGGTCGCTGGTTGAAAAACTCTCCGGAGGAAAACTCGGCTACATCCATATAAGAGCAATGGGCTTAACAAGTTTCGATCAGTTTATAGAGGAGTTATATGCAGCAGCTCATGGAAAAGATGGTCTCGTTATTGATGTAAGGAACAACCCTGGTGGATGGACCACGGATTACCTTCTTACTTCACTCATGGTTAAAAATCACGCTATCACAATACCGAGGGATGGAGGACCAGGTTATCCACAGGGAAGAAGAATTTTTTACGCGTGGACAAAACCCATCATTGTTCTTGCAAATGAAAGGTCATATTCCAACGCAGAAATATTTTCCTGGTCTATCAGAACTCTAAAGAGGGGAAAAATCGTGGGTGAGCAAACAAACGGCTCTGTTATCTCCACCGGAGCACAGATGCTTATAGACGGTTCAAGGGTAAGGGTTCCTTTCCGGGGATGGTATGTCAATGACGGCACAATGACAAACATGGAAGGACACGGTTGTCCGCCACATATAAGGGTTGAATATCCTTTGGGAAGCGAAGCTAAGGGAAAGGATGTTCAGCTTGAAGTAGCAGTTAAGGAACTTCTCAAGGAGATTTAATTTGTCAGGTTTTTTCTTGACAGCAATGAATTTTGTACTTAGTATATAAATATAAAATTGAGGAGGTTATCTATGACAAAGACTGAACTTGCAAAAAAACTTGCAAAAAAAACTGGAATTTCACAGGCAAAAGCTCTTGAGGTTGTGAATGCTATTTTTGATGCAAATCCAGGTAAAGGGATCATCGCTACAGAACTTGATGCGGGCAGAAAAGTAATTATTCCTGGTTTTGGAACTTTTATGACCCGTCATCGCAAAGCAAGGGAAGGTAGAAATCCAGCAACAGGAAAAACAATCAAGATCCCTGCGAAGAATTATGTTGTTTTTAGACCAGGCAAAACCCTGAAAGAAAGAGTAGCAAAGTAAGAACAAAAAAGGGCTGCCCATAAAGAGGGCAGTCCTTATCCTTTTTTGACTGTTTTTTTATATTATTTTTTTATATAATTTTTTTCATGATTAGAAAAATTGGGCTTACCCTTTTTTTATCAGTTTTAATTTTTCCCTTCGATCTAAAGCTGATAGGCAGGAAACCTTTAAAATTGAACCTCTCAAAATACTATTTCATAACCTCAGGTATGCGGATAAAAAATTACACTGTATCAATGTTTTCATCCTCGATAATTGTCATTGATGCTAAGGGCAATATTCTCTGGACCATAAGAGGCGAAGGTGGAAGAATAAGAATTCGAGGAAAACATGCATTTGTAAGAAGGGGTCCTTTTTTATTTGTTTACGACCTTAAAACAGGTCAATGTAAGGGAATTTATCGCCTGAACAATGAGCTTATTGATTTCCTCTATAACATCTATATGACCAGATTCCTTGGCACTCCTTATTTCCTGGTGAGAAAAGCTTTTATAGAAAAGACAGGGGTTATAAAACGCATTGATATTTACAGATTAAAAGGAAATCAGCTTATAAAGATAAACTCTTTTCCCGCAGGAGTGGAACCAAATTTTGTTATCTCCTCTGATAATGGAATAATAATCCTTGGTTTAGCCCCACACAATTATTTCGTAAGAAATGGTTTTGCCGACATATATGGGGGGATTTATTTACTGGGACATACAGGAAAAATCATTGCTTCGTACAGAATATACGGGAAATATATAAACCCTTACTTCCTTCAGAAAAAGGAAAACCTTATCTGGGTAAGCTACACAGAATATTTCGAAAAAGACAGGAAAAAATCCGGGGTGATTTTATTTGATACCCTTAGATGGAAGCCTGTCAGGGAAATCACATTCAAGGAAAGCTTTGCAGATATAAATTTAAATTTCTACCTATGGAGAGTTAAAATTCATAAAAAACCTTATTTCCCCATTATACTCAGGGATGGAACATTTATCCTTCTGGACGAAAATCTTAAAATCGCAGCGAGGTTTAAACTTCTGAACATAAAAAAGTTTTACCACTATGCAGATGTTAAACATGACGTAAGGCTATTAATAAATTTCATAACAATCAAAAAAAATAAAGTCTTTATCCTTTACACCGTAATAAAAATTTATAATGACCCCAGACACACTGGAACTATCCAGTACTTTTTAAAGGAATTTAAAGTTCTGGACCTTAAAGGAAGGTTACTCTTACTTAAAAAATTTAATCCGGAAAAAGAACCACATGTTGTCCCCGTCGTAGACTACAAAAAAGGTGTTCTTAGTTTTATCAAGGGAGATAAAATTGAAACATACAAAATTATTGACTAAATTTTCATTTCTCTTTTTAATGGGAATTTTTATTAAATCCCAGATAGCAATAAAACCATTTGAAACAAAGGAATGGATTTCGGAAAAAGACCTTTCCGGGATAACTGCAATAAACGGAAAAATATTTGCAGGGTCACCGGATGGAACAATTTACAGGGTGAATTTCAAAATTCCATATCTTCAACCGTATAAAGAACTTCATTGTCCTGTAATTGACCTGGGTGCTTTAAATGATAATTTATTTGTACTTTGCAAAGATGGTCTGTATTCAATATCAGAGGAAAAAATCTCCTCTGTTGTTGAACCGGTATCAATGCTGGAAGGAGAAAAAAAACTATACATTCTCACTCAAAAATCTCTCATAGTCTTTGATGGTAAAAGGAAAAAATCCTATTCTTTAAAATCCCCTCCCCTTGATCAGCAATTAATTGACGGAACCCTTCTAATTCTCACGAAAGAAATCCTTTATTCTCTGGAAGATAACGTTGCTCCAAAAAGCTTTAAACTGGGTGGCACCATTACTGATTATTCTATTTACAGTGAACTCAAAAGAAGAAACCTCTTTGACATTGATAAAGACAGAGGGCTTGTAATTACTCTCTCCTCCACAAAGGGAAAGAAATTTGAAGTTTCTCTGTTCGACTGGAGAACCACCAGGAAAATCTGGTCAAAAAAATTTAAAGAAAAGGTTTCAGCCCTTGGTTTCTGGAACAATAGAGTATTTGTATTTACCAATTTCACATCCTCCAGGATGGAAACAAAATCTCACCTTTATGTTTATGACCTCAATGGCAACCCTGTTATTAGCGATTTTGAGTTTGACTATCCGGTAGCAAGGGCTTTTAGAATTGAGAAAAAGTCCCTGGCAGTGGCAGGAGAGCTTAAGTTCTTTGAAGTGTTCTATAACGATATCCAAACGAGATATTCGATAGATTTTCCACCCTCTAACTCCTTCATTTACAAACCGATTTTCAAGGACATAGACGGTAATGGAGACAAAGACCTTCTCTGCATATCTTACTCTAATCTGCCTAACAAAAGGTTAAGATCAAAATGGGTATCTCTTTTGCTCTTGAAAAAAAGAGAGGCTCTTAACAATATGCTGTTTAACTACAGAAAAGCCCTTGAGCTTGAACGAAAACTTAAAATATGGAAGGCAATAGAGTACTGTGAAGCAGCCATGGAGGTGGGACAGTTTTCAACCCCCGAAAAAATGCCCGAATTTCTCAAAACCCACCGAAGAATTCTCAAAAAGATAATAATCTGGACATACATTAAAAAAGGAGTTCCTTATTTTATTGCCTTTTTAATTTTCGCTATCCTTGTCTACTCTCTGGTGAAACTTTCCCTTAAACTCAAAAAGAAAGGGAATCCTCCCGACTTTGTTATGGAAAAGCTTTCAGGAAGTAATTTTTCCCATCAGGCACTGCATCTTTTAAAGAGACTCCTGAACATGGATAAAAAGGAATTCATCCCTGCATTTGAACAACACCGAGAAGAATTTAAACGCCTGCTTGAATATTTTACAGGCTTTCAACCTTATTTCAAAAAGGCTTCTCTGCAATGGGATGAAACTTTTAAAAAAGTAAAAAAATCCCTCCATAAGCTTCTCGTTGGTAAGGTTACTAAACAAAAAATACAGGAAGCTTACGACTCTATTGAGGAACTCGCTAATATGATAAGGGCAATGAGAGGAAGTGTAATTGAAAATGCCCTTAAACCAGCCATAAAATCAATCTTACCAATGGCTGAAGAGAAGGGCATAAAGGTAGAGGTGGATATTCAGCATTCTTCAACTACCTTTGGCACCTTCTATCCTGAAAAGCTTACTGAATTCAGGAACGCATTTCACGCTATCCTTCAAAACAGCATTGAAGCTTTTGAAGATTACAACCCTGCCGGGGAAGAACCAACCATAAGCATAAGCGCTGAAGAAAATCTTTACAATCTCCTTGTGGTAATAAACGACAACGGCAAGGGAATGGACGAGAGCACAAAAGAACTCATGTTTATCTCCGGTTTCTCCACCAAGGGTAAAAACAGGGGCTATGGTCTGGCAGAAGTAAAAAAACTTTTTGAAGAGTGGGGAACAATTGAGGTAGATTCAGCTCCGGGGGAGGGAACTACAATAAAAATTCAAATGGAAATAAAAAAACTGGCATAAAATTTGCATAACAAAATTGCTATGAAAGTTTATCTTGTGGATGATGACTATGTCTTTTACGAATTCTTGAAGGCGGCCTTCCCTGATATTGAGGTTATCCATTTCACAGACGGGTACAGTTTTTTGGGGGAAATGGAAAAGCATAAACCTGACAGGGTAATAGTTGACCTTCACTTCGACAAGATCCCTGATGAAAAATTGATATCAAAGGTCCCCGCACGCGAAGGACTGGTAATAGCAAAAAGAGTTAGGGAAGCTTATCCAGAAATCCCTGTACTCCTTGTTTCAAGAAGGGCAACTGCAGAAGTAGTAAGGGAATTAAGAAATCTCGGAATTCCTTTCCTGGATGGATTCGCTTCCTTTGAATTAACCGATAGAAAATTAAGAGAATTTTTCGGGTTTGTAGATGAGAAAAGCAAGGACAGAAAGCTGAAGCAGACAAAAGAACTTTTTGAAAAACACGGTTTTTTTACCAGTTCAAAATTTATATTGCAACAGCTTATGGAAATTAATCTAACCAGGGGAAATAGAGAAAATATTCTAATCGTTGGTGAAACTGGTACTGGAAAAACTTTTCTTTCAAGGGTTCTACATCATATCATATTCCCGCCCTATGCTCCTTTTCAGGTGCTGAATCTAACCCGAGTTCCTGAACACCTTATAGAATCAGAACTCTTTGGTTACGAAAAAGGGGCTTTTACAGGTGCAATAAGGAGCAAAGCAGGTTATCTTGAAATGGCAGGTGGAGGAACACTTCTTATAGATGAAATAGGTTATCTGAATTACCAGCAACAGGGAAAACTTCTAAATGCAATAGAGGGAGGATACTTTTCCAGAGTTGGCTCAACCACAAAAATAGTTGCCAGCGCGAAAATAATAGGAGCCACATCCTCAGACCCGGCAAAGGACCTCAGGGAGGACCTGATTTACAGATTTTCAAATATAATTTATCTTCCACCCCTAAGGGAAAGAAAGGAAGATATAAAGCTCATTGTTGAAAAATACAGGGAAAAAGGATTAAAGCTTACAAAGTCCGCAGAGAGATTTCTAACGCAGGCTGATTTTCCAGGAAATATAAGAATGTTACTCAATATTCTCGAAAGCTTTCTTACAAGAGGAATGGAAATAACTTTGGACGAGGCCATAAAAATTTACGAAAAATGGTCTTTTGAAGACAGGAAAGAATCCTTTGTTAGCACTGTCCACAAAACGGCTGCGAGCTCAGAAGAGGAACTACTGGATTACCTTCTTGAATTTCTGGAGGAGAATAATTTGAATTTAAAAAAACTGGAAGAAATGTTTATGAAATACCTCCTGAATAAAGGCTTAAAAATGGAAAAAATAGCTTCGCTTTTTGGAATTTCGAGGGCAACTGCTTTCAGAATAAGGGAAAAACTCCGGAAAGAATAAGTCTCAATCTGACACATTTTAATCTCAATATAAGACTGATTGTCTCAAAATGACGTCTCCCTGCCCCTGAGGGTGGAGAAAAAATGCTCTAATATTCCGGTTAATATCCTGATAGAACCTCATCTTAAATCTGGTACAGTTTTTGCAATTATAATATAGGGGTGGGCCAAATAGATTTTCTTCAGCTCTCAGGGGGAACAAAAAGTTCCCCCTCTTCTTTTTATGATGTGGCTGGTTGTTCTTCCTTTAGCTCAGTCTTTTCTCCGGTTTTTCTCTTAAAGAGATATTCCCTTAGGAAAATATCAATATCCCCGTCAAGCACCCTGTCTGCCTGTGAAATTTCCACTCCTGTTCTGTGGTCTCTGACTGCCTGATATGGATAAAGCACATAGGTTCTTATCTGATTCCCCCAAGAAATATCCTTTTTATTCTTCTCGAACTTTTGCATTTTTTCCATTTTTTTCTCCCTTTCCAGTTCATAAAGCCTCGAACGGAGAATCTTCATTGCCGTTGCCTTGTTTTTATGCTGAGACCTGTCGTTCTGGATTGAAACCACTATACCGGTTGGTATATGGGTAATCCTAACCGCTGATTCGGTTTTGTTTACATGTTGTCCTCCGTGACCTGAAGCTCTGAAGGTTTCTATCTTTAAATCCTTTGGGTCTATTTCCACTTCTACATCATCTTCTATCTCAGGATAAACGAACACAGAGGAAAAAGAGGTGTGTCTTCTTTTATTTGCGTCAAAAGGAGATATCCTTATCAAACGATGCACTCCGCTTTCTCCCTGAAGAAGTCCAAAAGCATAGGAACCTTCTATTCTAATTGTGGCACTTTTTATTCCAGCTTCTTCTCCTTCCTGAAGTTCCAGAATCTCAGTTTTGAATCCTTTATCCTCAGCCCAGCGAAGGTACATCCTTAGCAACATTTGTGCCCAATCCTGACTTTCAGTTCCCCCCGCTCCTGGATGAATTGTAAGCAGTGCATTCCTCGTCTCATCTTCCTCTGTGAAAAGGTTCTTAATTTCCTCCTCTTCAATTATTCTCTCAAGCTTTTTTATAACCCTTTCCACCTCTTCAGGAGACGACTCTTCATAGAGTTCCACATGGAGTTCAGCCTCTTCTATGGCATCTTTCATGCGGTGAAAAGATGTCAGCCTGTCCTCAAGGATTTTCTTTTTTCTTCCGAGGTCCCTTGCCCTTCCAGGGTTTTTCGTCCATATATCAGCGGAGGCAAGTTCTTTATCTATGTTTTCTATTTCTCTCTTGAGTCTGGCAGGGTCAAAGATACCTCCTTAACTTCTCAAATTTCTCCTTAAATTCCTCTAATTTTCTTTCGGCTTCGTATCTTTCCATTAGCTCCTCCTTAGGAATATTATAACAAGCCCGACAAAAACCACTCCGATATAGAACCAGTCGAGATAAACACCTACACGGGTAAAGACAGACATTTTGGTGTGGGGGGAAAATTTCCCTATTATCATTTCCGTCTTATAGATAGAAGTCTTTTTTAAAATCCTTCCGTAGGGGTCAATTACTGCGGAAATCCCGGAGGAAGCAGCCCTTAAAAGATACCGGCGATTTTCCACAGCTCTTACCCTCGCCTGCATAAGATGCTGATAAGGAGCAGATGTTCTACCGTACCATGCGTCATTTGTTGTATTAACCAGAAACTCTGCACCATTTGCAACCATTTTTCTTACAAGCATGGGAAATATGGCCTCATAACATATAGGGGTGGCAAATTTATGACCTTTAAAGTTTAGCAATTTTACTTTCTCCCCCGGGGTGAAATCCCCTATTTCCATGGCAATCCTGGGAATTATCCTTTTTATAACAGGTATTGGATTATATTCTCCAAAGGGAACAAGATTAATCTTTTCATAGGTACTGATTTCACCCTCCGGTGATATTAAAAAGTCCGCATTATATAATTTGTTATTCTGGACCTCAGTGGAAGAAAAAACTATGTATGCATTCCATTCCCTGGCCTTTCTTTTAAAGAAATTTTCCCATGAAGGCTCTGACAGATAAATAAACGGAACAGTTGTTTCCGGAAATACCATGAGTTGAACTCCATGGGAGGAGGCTTCCTCTGCCATTTTCATGTAGTCATTGAAGACCTCGTTCTCCTTGAGCTGACTTAAAGGAGGTTTGAAATCCCATGCATTCTGGAAAATGGCAACTTTATATCTCCCTGTTTCGTAGGGTCCTATAAGAAGGAAACCTATAAAATGAAGGAAAATGAAGGAATATAAAAACACTTTTGTTTTTCTGCTCACAAGAAGAATTGCAAGAAAAACCATTAGAATTCCCATAAGCCTTACTCCGCCAAGAGAAGCAAGTTGCAGAAAAGGAAGGTCTTCAACTGCAGTATATCCAAGGCTACCCCAGGGAAAACCTGTAAAAATATTTTCCCTCAGTATTTCGATGGCAGCCCAGAGAAAAGGCGATATATATATAACCCCCCCCTGGAAAAATCTGAGGAGCCATGAGAACAACCCGAAAAATAAAGCAAGAACCGTTGAAAGAACAATCAACGCGAGTATTGAAAGGGGAATAGAAACCATACCGTATGTTCTGAGTGTCGGATAAATCCAGTAAAGTGTGGGAACGAAATAGAACATTCCTCCGATAAAACCCACCAGAAAATTTCTTCTTTTTAAAAACCCCTGGAACATAAGGGCAAAGAAAAAGAAAGAAAGCAGAGAGGTTTCCCAGCAAAAATAAGAAAAAGAGACTGCAAGAAGCCCTCCTCCAATAGCTGCCTGCCAGTATCCCTTCATGAGAGTATTTTAAACTTAATTGAAATGCATGTAAACTTTAAGCCTATACTAAACATCTTTTATTTGATAGTAAAAAAGTTACATTTACCGGAGAAAACCTTTCCCTCTCAGTAAAACTCTCATAGGGCTTATGTTCCAACCCTTTACCTCAAGAAACTGATTTCCTTTAACTTTTCTATGCGAAATAGCCTTTATATCTCTTTCACCTCCGGGAAGAAGCGAAAAATAATTATCAGACCAGAAAACCGGTAAAATTTCCTCGCCATTGTTATCCTTTAAGCTCAATTCAATAAAAAAAGCAGTCCTGTTTGAAGGGTTTCTAAGTTTTATATTTATTCTGTCTCCCAGCATTTTCACCGTAATTTGAAGCCTGACATAATCCAGGTCATTTAATTCTCTATAATCTTTATTCCGGGAAAACCAGTAGAAATTCTCAGAAATTTCTTTCCCTTTACTGTCTGTTAATGTTAATTTGATAAAGTAAAACCCGTTTTTTAACCTCTCTTTTAAATCAAAAACTCTGGTATAAGAAAAACCCGGAACCTCAACAATTGCTTTTTTCTTAAAAATCATTTTGCCTTCTTTTGAAAAAACAGAGACTTCAGCTGTAAGTCCTTTAAACTTTCTGTGAAGGGCATTTACTATTCCCACGCTTAAATCCTCCGGAGAAAACTGAATGTGTAGAGGTTCACAGGCTTTTTTTATGTAATAATATGCGGGTATGGGCTTGAGATAATAATCATAAATTTGCCAGCGAAGTTCAGGCCAGGCAGGATTGAGCTTCCATAGCATTACTCCGCTTGTCCTCCCTATTTCTGAATTTACTGCCTCAAAAATTGCCCTGTACCTTTCCACTGCCATAAGCTGAAGCTTTCTTATAAAATCATGAATGGAATCAGGAACACCGTAGCGTTCAATGCCATTTGAGTCATATTGTGCAAAGTGATACCTCCATTGCTTGTTGAAAAAAGGAACCGGAACTGTGGGGTCAGGAGTAAAATCAGTAATAAACCTTCTTATGC
>JAGHBF010000080.1 GCA_021161165.1 Candidatus Aminicenantota bacterium | reverse complement strand
TTACGGACTTCAGGTAGGGGTTTATGCTAATGACATAAATAAAATTAACTACGCAGTGGAAAAGCTTAAATTTGCCGGAGTAATAATAAACGATTACCCCACCTTTAGAGTGGACCATATGCCCTATGGTGGTATAAAGAACAGCGGAATGGGAAGGGAAGGAGTTAGATATTCGATAAAGGAAATGATGGAAATGAAATTGGTTGTAATCCAGGATATATAACAATCAGAATTTTATTTTTTTCTTCTGGTTGAGAATCCTCTGCGCCTCTCTTCTAACTACAGCAGGGACTTCTTTGCTCATAGCTACATCCTTAAGGTCCTTTTCCCTCAAGGTTCTAAGAAAGGATAGAGAATATTGGGTTGGGGTTTTTGGATTCTTTACAAGATTTAACCTGACCTGATAGTTCTTTGTCCATTCTCTGGCCTGTGCGATTTTTCTTACTACATCTTGAGGAAGAGATTTCATCTTAGAATATCCTTCTATTTCATCCTCTGTCAATTTTGGACTCTCAAGCACGGCGTCAACCACAGTTTTGTTGGGGTCCCTTATTAAAATAGCTCTATGCATCTTACTTCCCATTAATGCCACCTTTATTTTTGCTGGAATTGGAAGTCTCTTAATATCTTCCCATGTCAGATTATAGATATTTTTAAGCCTTTCCTTTAATTCAGCTGCTGATATTTCTTTAACTTCTTCAACCTCTTCAAGTGTCTCAAGCTCTTCAAGGTCTCCTATTTCTTCTATATCCTCAAGCGCACCTTCTTCTGCCATTTCTTCAACAGTCTCTATTATTTCAACTTCATTCTTGTTTGAGTAATAAAGCCTTAGCCACTCCTTCGCAAGGGCTTTCGCCCTTATGGAAGAGTGTGGATTAGCCACTACTGCTTCAAGAATCTTATGATCGGCAATGGAACGAATCTGGTTGGAAACCACAATGTCCACAATTTTTTCATCGCCTTTCTCTGCCAACATCTTCAATATAGAATCTGAAGTAGAAGGATTCTTCACAATTACCTCTATCAACTCGTAATCTTTATTTTCAAGGGCATATTCCGCATAGAATTTGAGCAATTTGGGATTGGCGTCACGGCCTGAAAGATAAGAAATTACAGAATTTTTAGGCATGTCCATAAGAGTGAGAGAGGCTTTGTCTGCTATTTCCACAATTGGATCATCCATAAGGAAAGCAAGGACCTCAAACTGTTCTTTCAGTGGTAGAGGGATAGCATTTTCTGCAGCAATTCTTTTTATATCCTCCGAAACCTTCCCCTCTTTAAGTTCTTCTAAAAATCCCATTTTGAATCCTTTACTTTTTCATATTATAATCTTTTTCCCCATGAAAAAAACAGCCTTTTTTATTTTCCTTTTGCTTCTGGCAAATTCAACGCTTTTTTCACAGGAGATTAAAACTGACATTTCAGCTGGTCTTTCCCTCGCAAGGGGAAATTCAGAGTCCACAAGATTTTATGGAAAAGCAAGTTTTACCATAAAAAAACCAGACATAAATTTTTATTTCAACTCGAGCTACATGTACGGAAAGGGAAAAACTGGGGTGGATACAAATCAGGGGAATTTTCAAATAGGTTCCGAAAAATTGATTAAGGGAAAATTAAAACTACAATCTTCAGTGTCCTTCTTCTACGACAGATTGTCGGATATACAGGGAAGATTGAACTTCAGCATGGGGCTCAATTATACCGTAGAAGAAAACTCAGATCTTTTATCTATTGCCGCTTCTTATTCTGAAGAATATGAGAATTATTACACGGACCCAATATCCAAAAGAACAAATAGGCTTGCTTTCCAATTAAAGATGAAAAAAGCTCTAAGTGATACAACCTCTTTTAATTTAGATACACTTTACACACCAAACATCTTTAATTTCCTTCAGGACTTCAGGATAGAAGGCGAAGCCACATTAAAAATACTCATGAAAAAACCATTATGGTTGAATCTGACACTTAATGAAAGATACAACAACCTACCTTCCTTAGTCACACTGAAGAAAAGTGATATAATTCTTATAACTTCAATTGAGATAATCATTTAGGAGGTAGGCAATGCGAAAGATAGCTCTTGTTTTGGCGATATTGACATTAATAATGCTCCCTGCATGTAAGAAAAAACAGATTCAAAAACCTCCGGCTGATTTACAGGTAACATTTGAACCTCAGGACCTGAGAGATGCTTATGTAACAACTATGAAATATACATGGACTCCTACAAAGGACTTTAAATTAACAGATGATTACTGGATTTTCGTGCATTTCTGGGATGTTTCAACAAAGACTATGTACTTCCAGGATGACCATAAACCTCCTGTTCCTTTTTCTAAATGGGAAACAGGAAAGTCAATAACATATTCAAGAACTTTTGCGCTTCCGGAGTATATAGAAGAAATTACCAAAAAAAGCTTTCCTGTGGACATAACCATTGGCTTTTATAATCCCTCAACCGGGGATAAAATAACTGTTTTCAAAAAAAGGGTTGAAATAAAGATAAACCCTGAGGTTGTGCCACAGATAATCTACTCTGAGGGATGGTACAGCGAAGAATATGACAAAAAAGGTAGAACATGGAGGTGGGCATCCAAAAAAGCAGTTTGCAGGGTAGAAAATCCTAAAAAACCCCTTATCCTCTATCTTACCGGGTATTATCCTGCTCCCCTCCTATCAGGACAGAAAATAAGGATTTTGGTAAATGACAAAGTTATAGATGAAATCACAGATCCAGAATTCAAAAAAGTCTACACGTTAGACCCTGCAATACTTGGAAACGGAGATGAATTCGAATTGAGATTTGAAGCGGAAAAATCCTTCATTCCAAAGGAAGTTTATAAAAATTCCAGCGACACAAGAGAACTTGCTGTAGCTATTACAAGATTGTTCATTTGCATTAAGTAAAATTTTTGGTTAAAAAAATTTTACTGCTCTGAAACACTCAATACTATGGAATGATAAAGGGGAAAAGATAACAATTTCTTCTTGTATTAATAAATACCATCTTAAAAATTAGAAGTTTGGGCAAAAGAGAAGCGAAAAATAATAGAAAATGCTTTCAGAACTTCAAATTAAAGGGAGTCCTTTCAAAAAGATCTCCTCAGGGAAATAGAAGATGAAATTATGCACAAGTGAGAATGGTCCTTTAAGAAACACCGATTATAAGTTCGACACATTTATTTCAATTTTCTATTAAGTCCTGGAAATATATCCCAACGGTCATTTTAAGAGTAAATACACCAGAAATGGAAACAGACATCTATTTTTTGAGAGACTATCAGATTAAAAATAGAAAATCTCTCAGAAAATTTCCACAACACCTTATTTTAGATATAAAGGGAGGGAACACTCCCTCCCTTCTGTAATTTAATTTATCACTCTCTTATAAGTGCAGCCCTTGCAGCTGCAAGCCTTGCAACTGGAACTCTGTATGGAGAAGCACTTACATAATTAAGCCCTATTTCGTGACAAAAATCTATGGAATCTGGGTCTCCTCCATGTTCTCCGCAAATTCCCACTTTCAGGTTTCTTCTTGCCTTCCGACCTTTTCTTACTCCTATCTTCATAAGCTCTCCTACTCCTTCTTTATCAAGGGTCTGGAACGGGTCTTTTGGCCAGATTCCTTTATCAATATATATATTGAGGAATTTTCCTGCATCGTCTCTGCTGAGAGCAAAGGTCATCTGTGTAAGGTCATTGGTACCAAAGGAAAAGAATTCTGCCACCGACGCAATTTGATCGGCTGTAAGTGCAGCTCTCGGAACTTCTATCATTGTTCCAACCTTGTATTTAATTTTCACTCCGTATTCTGCCATAACTTCCTTTGCAATTTTGTCAATTACTCTTTTCTGATCTTCTATCTCTTTCACATGCCCTACAAGCGGAACCATCACTTCAGGCTGTATCTTTTCTCCCTCTTTTACAAGCCTTGCTGCAGCCTCAAAAATTGCTCTCGCCTGCATCTCAGTTATTTCGTTATATGTAATTCCGAGCCTACAACCGCGATGCCCGAGCATAGGGTTAAATTCATGAAGCTCCTCTACTCTTTTTAAGAGTTTATTCAGTTTTTCCAGTTCATCTTCAAGCTCATCAACAATTTTGCGGGCCTCTTCGCTATGCTCTGCCTCATACTCCATGGACTCGAGAATTCTTTTTTTCTTAGCTATCTCTTGAAGCAGTTCTTCTCTTTTCGGCAGGAATTCATGAAGGGGTGGATCGAGAAGCCTTATTGTAACCTCATATCCTCTCATCTCTTTGAGAAGCCCATAGAAGTCCTCTCTCTGCATAGGAAGAAGTTTGGAGAGAGCTTCTTTTCTTTCTTCTTCTGTCTCAGAGAGGATCATTTTCTGCATTATTGGTAAGCGTTCCTCTGCAAAGAACATGTGCTCCGTTCTTGCAAGCCCGATTCCTTCTGCTCCAAACAATCTTGCAAGCTTTGCATCCCTTGGTGTGTCCGCATTTGCTCTAACTCCAAGCTTTCTATACTTATCTGCCCAGGACAGTAACCTTTCGAAATAGTTATAAAGTTTCGCTTCCTCCTTCTTCATCTTACCCTGCACCACCTGAATTATTTCTGAAGGAACTGTAGGAAGAGCTGCAAGGAATACCTCTCCAGTTGTTCCATCTATAGAAATCCAATCTCCCTCTTTTACAGTTTTTCCCTTCACCTCGAATTTCTTTGCATCTTCATCCACTTTTATGTCGCTGCATCCAACAACTGAGGGTTTTCCCATCTGTCTTCCTACAACTGCAGCATGAGAAGTCATTCCTCCGGTAGAAGTCAAAATTCCCTGAGCCACACTCATTCCAGCAATGTCATCTGGAGAAGTTTCAGGTCTTACAAGGATAACCTTCTCCCCTCTTTTTGCCCATTCTACTGCATCTTCAGGGGTAAATACTGCTCTACCAGTTGCTGCACCAGGAGATGCGTTAAGCCCCTTTGCTACAGGCTCATGTTTTGCCCTCTCCTTAGGATCAAACATTGGATGGAGAACCTGCTCTAGAGCAGAAGGTTCAACCCTGAGTACGGCTTCTTTCTCATTTATCAGGCCTTCATCAACCATATCCACGGCTATTTTAAGAGCAGCCATTCCAGTCCTTTTACCTGTCCTTGTCTGAAGCATATAAAGCTTTCCTCTTTCCACCGTAAATTCGAAATCCTGCATATCTTTGTAATGTCTTTCAAGCTTCTGGGCAATATCTAACAGCTGATTGTAAACTTCAGGAAGAACGTTTTTAAGCTCACTTATATGAAGAGGAGTCCTTATC
>JAGHBF010000149.1 GCA_021161165.1 Candidatus Aminicenantota bacterium | reverse complement strand
ACTATGGGAAATTATTTTATAATAGGGAGTACACTAAAAATTAAGGAGGAAGAAGTTGTCTCTGCAAAAAGAAGATAAGGAAAAGATTATTAGAGAATTTAGAATCCACGAAAACGATTCAGGTTCTCCTGAGGTGCAGATTGCGCTTCTCACAGAAAGGATTAAAAGACTCACAGAGCATTTTAAGGTGCACAAAAAGGACTTCCATTCAAGACGCGGAATGATGATGCTCATAGGACAGAGAAGGAGACTGCTTAACTATCTGAAGAAAAAGGACTTCAACAGATACAGGGAAGTTGTCAAGAAACTCGGCCTGAGGAAGTAAAAATGCAGGAACAGGTTGAGGTAGAGATAGCGGGGAAGAAATTATCATTCTCCACAGGCCTTCTGGCAAAACAGTCAGATGGAGCGGTTGTGGTCAAACTTGGCGACACCATGCTCCTTGTGACAGCTACCAGCTCAAAGGAAGTAAGAGAAGGCGTTGATTTTCTCCCATTGATTGTGGATTACAGGGAAAACACCTATGCTGCAGGGAAAATTCCGGGAGGATTTTTCAAAAGAGAGGGAAAACCAACTGAAAGGGAAGTCACAATAAGCAGGCTTATTGATAGACCCATAAGACCTCTTTTCCCGAAAGGTTACAACTACGATACGCAGATTGTAGCGTCCCTTCTCAGTTACGACAGAGAAAATGAACCGGACATCTTGGGTATTATAGGAGCCTCTGCAGCGCTCTATATCTCAGACATACCCTTTACAATACCCATCGCAGCAGTAAGAGTGGGATATATCAACGACAGCTTCGTGATAAACCCCACAAATTCAGAGCTTGAAAATTCCACATTAAACCTCGTTGTAGCAGGGTCAAAGGACGGAATTGTAATGGTTGAAGCAGGAGCAACAGAGGAAAGCGAAGAAAAATTTCTTGAAGCCTTTGAAATTGCCCATAAGGAAATAATAAAAATTATAGAATCCATTGAGAATTTAAGGGAAAAGGCAGGAAAACCCAAGAGAGAATTTGAAGAAGAAGTTCTGCCAGAGGACAAATTAAAGGAAGTAGGGGCAAAAATAGGAGAAAAACTTAAAGAGGCAATAAACGTTGAAGGGAAGCTTAACAAAGAAAAAGCCATAAAAGAGGTAAAAAAGACTTTCCTTGAGGAATATCCAGAAGAGGAACAGGAAATCTGGGGAAAGCTTTTTGATGAGGCAAAAAAGGAAATTTTCCGCAGGCAGGTGCTGGATGAGGGGAAGAGACCTGACGGAAGGAGCTTCAACAAGGTAAGGCCTCTTCACATCGAAGTGGGCTTACTCCCAAGAGTACATGGCTCTGCTCTTTTCCAGAGGGGAGAAACCCAGGCATTGGTTACAACCACTCTGGGAACCTTTGAGGACATTCAGAGACTTGACCTTCTCCAGGGAGAAGATATGAAAAGATTCATGCTCCACTACAATTTCCCTCCCTTCTGCGTTGGCGAAGTATCCCCTCTCAGAGGACCATCAAGAAGGGAAATTGGCCATGGGGCTCTTGCGGAAAGAGCTCTGCTTCCAGCTATCCCTCCTGAAGAGGATTTTCCATACACAATAAGGGTCGTCTCTGACATCCTTGAATCTAATGGGTCATCCTCTATGGCAACGGTTTGTGGTGGATGTCTTTCCCTTATGGACGCAGGGGTTCCCCTGAAATACCCGGTGGCGGGCATAGCTATGGGTCTTATCTACGAAAGCGACGATAAATACGCAATTCTTACAGATATAGCGGGTCTTGAAGACCACTACGGTGATATGGACTTCAAGGTTGCAGGGTCAAAAAACGGTATCACCGCACTTCAGATGGACATAAAGATAAAGAAGGTAACAAGGGACATACTCAGTAAAGCCCTTGCCCAGGCAAAAGAAGCAAGATTATACGTCCTTGAAAAAATGCTCCAGGTCCTTCCTGGACCCCGGGAAGAAATTTCTCCCCATGCTCCCAGGATAATTATACTGAATGTGAAACCCGAAAAAATTAAAGACCTCATAGGCCCATCAGGAAGAACTATAAAGAATATAATTGAGAAAACAGGGGCAAAAATAAACATTGAACAGGATGGGCATGTAACAATTGCAGCGGATACAAGGGAGGAAGCAGAAGCTGCCAAGAAAGCTGTAATAGAAGTAACACAGGATGCAGAGGTTGGCAGGGTTTACATTGGAAAGGTTGTGAGAATAGAAGATTACGGAGCCTTTGTTGAAATTCTTCCCAATGTAGTGGGGCTTCTCCACATCTCTGAAATTTCCAATAGAAGGATAAGAAGCGTTAGGGACGTCCTCAAGGAGGGACAGGAGGTTGTTGTAAAGGTAATTGCAAAGGACGAATTTGACAGGATAAAGCTAAGCAAAAAGGTCCTTGAGGACGACTACGACGAAAAACAGGAGGACAGGCGTCCTCACCACAACAGGGAGCACAGAGACACAAGAGATAGAAGAAAACCCCATTTCCATAACAGGAGAAGACCCCCTAAAAAGGATGAAAAATAGGGGTTATACTTACGTAGAACTCATCGCTGTTGCTGCCATATTATCTGTGCTGGCAGCGGCAATAATTCCCCTTTCATATACGGTTATCAAAAAGAAAAAGGAAATTGAACTTATGGAAGCTCTGCGCACCATAAGAACTGCAATAGACGAATACAAAAAGCTCGCTGACCAGAAAAAGATTAAAGTTGAAGACCCGGAAAAAACAATGGGTTATCCACCTAACCTTGAAATTCTTGTTGAGGGGGTTGAACTGGCTGATGGCTCTGGAAAGAAAATAAAATTTCTCAGAAGAATTCCCCTGGACCCCATGACAAATTCCTATGACTGGGGTCTTCGTTCTTACCAGGACGAGCCTGACTCTGAGGCATGGGGAGGAGAAAATGTTTACGATGTTTACACAAAATCTCCGGAGGTGGGACTTAATGGTATTCCGTATAAAAAATGGTAGCAGGGGATTTACCCTGCTTGAGTTACTTATCGTTCTTGCGGTTATTGGAATACTTGCCTCCATAGCCATCCCCAATTACAGGGAATCTATAAAAAGGGCAAAAGAAGCCACCCTCAAAGAAGACCTGTTTCAGATGAGAAAATTAATCCAGCAGTTCAAACTGGACAAGGGAAGATATCCATATTCACTTCAGGAGCTTGTTGATGAAAAATACCTCAGGGCAATTCCTGTTGACCCCATGACGGGCTCCAATGCCACATGGGTAGAGGTTGAAGAGGAATTAACATTGGAGGAGATAGCAGCCGGAAAACAGCCCGGAATAATAGATGTAAAAAGCGGGTCAGAAAAAATTGGTCTTAATGGAAAGCCATACAGCGAATGGTAAAATACAGAGGCTTTACATATATTACAGTAGTTTTCATGGTCTTTATACTGACCCTTTCCCTGGCCGTTGCCATACCTGTCTGGCAAACTGTGTTAAAGAGAAACCTTGAAAAGGAGGCTATTTTCAGAGGAACCCGAATAGCCAAAGGTATTCAGCTCTATATGATGAAACATCCAGGTGCCCTTCCAAAGAACCTGGACGTTCTTGTAAAGGAAAAGTTCATAAGAAGGCACTGGAAAGACCCTCTTTCAAAAGACGGTAATTGGTACCTCATAATGCTTCCACCCGGTGCCCGCCCAAATTATGTAATCCTTGTGAAGGAACAGGACCTTCCTAAATATAAAAACCCCAGAATAATTGGAGTTGCACCTCAGGCAGAGGGGGAATCAATTCTAAGTTATAACGGAAAAACAAACTACAAAAAATGGCTCTTTATGCTTTCTGTTGTAAAAGGAAAGAACGTTAAGGTGGTATATTGGAAAGGTTGATTTTTGTCTCGGCAGCGGAACTTTCGGCAGAGCTCTATGCATCCCTTGTTTTTGAAAAGCTCGGGGTTAAGGGCTTTGGGGTCGGCGGAGAAAACCTGAAAAGGGCAGGGGCAGAGATAATCCTTCCCATGGAAAGGCTTCAGATTGGAGGAATCTTCGAGATAATCCCCAGGTTAAGGGAAATAAAAAGGATGCTCGACTTTCTGGAGGAGGAAATCGTAAGGAGGAAACCCGCCCTGCTCTTCCTTGTGGACTTTCCTGACTTCCACTTCCGCCTGGCAGCGAGGGTAAAAAAGAAGGTTAATATCCCTGTAATTCACTTCATCAGTCCAACGGTCTGGGCATGGAGAGAGGGAAGAATGAAAAAGATAAAACGTCTGATTGACCTTGAACTTTTGATCTTCCCCTTTGAGCAGGAAATATACAGCAAATGGGGAGTTCCCCATAAGTTCGTTAGCCATCCCCTGTTTGAAATCGTAAAGCTCGAGCTTTCAGAGGAGGAGTTCAGGAAGAAATACTGGATACACAGTGACTATATTGCGGTTCTGCCCGGGAGCCGTCCCCAAGAACTTCACTATCACATGGAAACACTGGGAAAATTTGCAGAGGTTATAAGGAAACGTCACGGACTGGAGGTGCTCCTTCCCGTTGCCCCAAGCGTGAGAGAGGAGATAAAAAAATACGACCTTTCACCTTTTGTTCCGATATTTGAAGAACGCTATTCTGCCATGGCTTACAGCAAGGTTGTGGTCTGCGCATCAGGAACAGTTCCCCTTGAGGCTGCAATTCTTGAAAAACCTCATGTTGTCTTCTACAGGCTGTCCTCCTTAACCTATCTTTTCCGCCCTCTCGTAAAGCTCAGCCACTACTCCATAGTAAACATCCTTGCAGATGGCGAGGTGGTAAGGGAGCTCATGCAGAAGGATTTTACCGTGGAAAACCTGCTCAGGGAAACAGAGGCCCTTTTAAATGACAGCGAAAAAAGAGAAAAAATGCTGCGAGAATTCAGAAGGATAAAATCCCTCTTTCCTCCAGAACCTGCCTCCCGCATCGCCGCAGAGGCAATACAGGAATTTATGAAAAAGCACTGATTTTCTTCTTGAAGAGTTAAATGTCAAATGTGAAGACCTGACCCCGAAGACCCCGATTTCTAAACATCAAAAATGGATAAACGCTCTGACGCGAAAACGCTTTAACGCGCCAGCGCAGTAACGCCCTTTAAACCAGTTTCATTGAAGCAGGATGAAGTCTGTATGGGAACCTTATTTGTTTTATCCTGTCGGCGGGTATAAATTTTTTATAATCCATGTGTCCGAGTCCTCTATCTTCTGCTATTTTCAAATATTCAATTTTCTCTGGCTCTGTCCCTGTAAGGGCAGCAGTGAGGGAATCCAGTAAAACAAAATCCCTGGATGCCGTTGCAAATTGATGAAAAACCGGGGTTCCTGAGATAGGTCCCCTTCCTTCCATTCCGAAAAGTCCATCAATAATTCCCACATGTGGCCCTATGTGCTTTACGACTTTCACCACATTCCTTGCAGCATATTTGTAAAAGGGAAGTGGGTTTTCAGGCCATAATTTTCCCCCATATAGTAGATGCCTGTCCTCCGGATGGGTCATCCCAAAGGCTATGTTATCTATAGCTGCAGAGACCACAAGAACAGGATGTGTTTTAGGTGGGGTGAATGAAATTATGAGGTCTGCTCTCAATTTAGACACTCTTATTTTTCTTCTGCCCTCAACAGTTTCTATTTCTATTTCTTCGTATTCTCCCTTTTCCAGAGGAAAAAGTTCTGCCCCCTCTCTTTTAGCAAGGGCAAATTTCTGGCGTTTAAATACTTCCTCTGTGGATTTTCCTTCGGAATAAGCAGTCTGCGAAGCTTCAGCTATTATTATGTTAGCATCTTTTTTTATTTCCTTTATAAATTTAACAAGTTCTGCTGCGGCTTCGGGACTTGTCATCCCGTATTTTTCTCTAAATCCAATGAGATTAACCTTAATAAGCACGGATGAGACGCCCTCAAGTGTATCTGCAAAAGAGCTTTTTTCAAGAAGAACCCTTATGTTTCTTGGGCGTCTGCTTTCTCTTATTAAGGTCAGCTTTTTCATCTTAAAATAATAACCCCCCCTCCTGAAGAGGGGGGAATTTCAATAGACAAATTCAGAGTTTTTCCTGGAGTTTCTTTCCTACTTTTGCCTTGAGAACTTCCTTTGCAGGAATCTTCATTTTCTCTCTTGTGCGGGGATTAACTCCTGTACGGGCAGCTCTTTTTACCTTAACAATTGAGATATACCCCGGAACCACCACTCTTTCCCCTTTTGCAGCCTTTTCACCAGCCTTTTCGAAAAAGAGTTTGACGGTTTTCCTTACTTTTTCCTGGCTGATGCCAAGTTCCTTTGCTAAAGACCTGTAAATGTCCTCCATCCTTTTACCTCCTTAATTTTTTCAGTTCTTATTATAGACACAACCAGAGCTAATTTCAAGGGAAATCCTCATTTTTTCAGGGTTTGAAGGGAAATTTTCATAAATTCTCTACGGAGTTCCTCCATCTCCTCGAAGCGCACATAGGGATGGGTCCTATTAAGATAAACAAAAGCCAGCCGTTGTTTTACAGGATTAATTATAAGTGTCCCCCCTGTAAATCCATGGTGAAGAATAACATCTCCCCTTGTGTCCCATCCAAAACTTCTTGTTTCAACTAAGCACTCTGTTGCGAACTTCCTGTAATCGCCCAGGATATCCATAAGAAGAGGAAATTTTATAAGGTCATCTGCCTTTGCAAAGGCACCGGCATTCCCCGCATCTCCGCCCCAATAATAGGAATTCCCGTCATGAACCTCTCCCCATATAAGGTTTTCCCTAAATTTTACCTTTACCTGTCCTGCCTTTTCCCTCTCGTAAATATTGCCAAGTTCTGTTGGCACGGAAATTTCTTCCGGGATTTTTCCATATTTTATTTCTATACCGTATTCTAAAAAAAATTCAGGCACAAAATCCCGGATTCTTGAATCGGTCAGTTTTTCTATAACAAGGCCAAGGGCTATGTAGCCAGGACAACTGTACACAACCTGCCCTCTTTTAGATGGCTCCAGAGTTGCGAGCTCTGCAAGCATAGCCTGCCTTCCTGCTCCACCTCTATAAAGTGGAACCCATGCTGGAAGGCCGGCAGAATGTGTGGCAAGTTCTATAATGGCAACCTTCCAGTGGGAAAGTTCAGGCACATACTTTCCTATATCATCTTCAAGAGAAAGCTCTCCCTTTGATGCAAAATAGAGAATTAAAAAAGCTGTTACTAAAGGCTTTGTTATGGAAGCGAGGTCAAGAAATCTTCCTCGTTCCCAGGGAATTTTCTCAGGCACTATGCTTAAGTAGCCGTAAGAATGATACTCTTTTATTCTTCCCTTTTCTGCAAGAAGAACTTCTCCCCCGGGAATTCCCTTTTCTTCAGCTTTTTTTAACAGAGCTTCCAGCACGGTTTGATATTTTCTCCGCCAGTTTCAGGGCTTTTATGGCAGAATAGTCTATTTTCTCTGCCTCTCCCTTTATAGCTTTTACAAAGTTCTCGAGCTGGCTCATCAGATTTTCTTTTGTAATGCTTCTTATCCACTCCTGCTCTATCCATTTATTCATGGGTCTGAAAACAGCGAAGGTGTTTTCTGCAAAATCCACCTTTGCATAGGTCCCGGAAGGAAAATATGCATCCATTCTTCTTACCTTTTTGTCATATACACGGCTGGCTGTTACCTCTGCAATTCCATTGCTAAAGTAAAGAGTTGCGGTTGCAAAATCCAGCTTTCCTGTAATGAAGGAAAAGCCAAAGGCATGATGCAATTTTGGTTCCTCATCCATTATTGTAATTATGAGCTCGAGGTCATGTATCATAAGGTCAAATACAACATCTATATCTGTTGACCTCCCTGTAAACTGGCTCAGCCTCTGAGCTCTTATATATTCTGGTTTCTTTCTAAGCTCAAGCAGCCTTCTTACTGCAGGGTTAAATCTTTCTACATGTCCTACAAGAAGAACAGAATTCTTCGCCTCAGCAAGTTTAAGAAGTTTTTCTGCCTCCTTATAGGTTGAAGTTACAGGTTTTTCAACAAGCACATTTATTCCCTTTTCAAGGAAATGAGCGGCTATTTCATAATGGGAAGTCGTGGGGGTTGCAATTATCACCCCATCTACATCTTTCACAAGCTTATAATCCATAAGCGGTTCCGCTGAGTAGACTGAAGCCATTTCTTCTGCTCTCTCTTTTATTATGTCAACAACATAAATAAGTTCTGCATCTTCTGATTCTGAAACAACTCTGGCATGCTGACTTCCCAGCTTTCCCACTCCAATCACTGCCAATTTCAGTTTTTCCATGAGACTACCTTTATTCCTTTTTTTCTTGCGTATTCTATTGCTTGTTGCGGTTGAAGAAAAATTGTTTTTTCTGCTTCAAATACGACCCCAATTCCTCCGTTTTCGTAAACTTTTCTTATTGTTTCAAAGCCCACCACCGGAAGGTCGAGCCTCAAATCCTGGGTAGGCCTTGCCACCTTTAAAAGGAAAAAATCTTTTGCAAGATTCCCGGCTCTTTTAATCATTTCATCCGTTCCCTCTACCGCTTCAACAGCTATCACTGCACCCTCCTTCCATGCTATGGAAAGTCCGATGTCCAGGGAAGCGATCTTTTTAGCGATGTCAAAGGCTTTTGAAATTTCCTTTTCTTCCTGTGATGACAACTTTCCTGCAAGCACCCCTTTTTTAAAAGTAAGATGAGAAAGAAACTTCAAAGGAGAGGCGAGTTTCACACCTCTTTCCTCAATCATTTCTCCTACAGCCTTAAGAATGCCCATTGGGTTTTTCCCCCTGAATCTGGAAACAAACTTCAGAAGGGAAGGGTGCATCATAAGAGAGGAAAAGGCAAGTCGGTGTTCTACCTTTCCCACAAGAACTGCTTCATTGGCATCGCTTTCCTCTATTATTTTAAAGGCCCTGGGAATTTCCTCTATTTTCAAATTGTGGACCCTTTCTGCATCAAATTTTCTGGGGGTAAAACTGATAACTTCAACTGAATACCCCAGAGATTTTGCCCCTCTTATAACCTCATCTGGTAGATCTCCTGCTCCTGCAATGACAAGAAGTTTCATCCACTGTTCCCGAATTTTCTGTGAAACCCTCTTCTCGGGTCCAGGGTCTTGAGGAAGTCCAGTATTACCTTTATTTCTTCCCTGTCCCCCAATTCCTTTTCTATTTCTGAAATTGCCTCTTTGAGAAGGAGTCCTGAACGAAGGAGGAGCCTGAAAGCTCTGTCTATGGAGCGTATCTGGTCTCTGGTAAAGCCTCTTCGCGAAAGTCCTACTGTATTAACACCAACCACCCTGAGGGGTCTTATCCCTACGACCTTGGCATAGGGAAGCACATCCTGAGTAACCGCGCTGTATGCACCAACAAAAGAATGAGCACCTATTCTGCAAAACTGCTGAACCCCTACAAAAGCGCTCAATATTGCATAATCGTGCACCTCTGCATGGCCCGCTACTGAAGCTCCATTTGTAAATACTATATTGTTTCCTATCTTGCAATCATGGGCAATATGGGAATAAGCCATGAAGTAATTGTCGTTTCCTATAACTGTCTTGCCTTTATCCTTTGTAGAACCCTTGTTTATGGTTGTGTATTCTCTTATAACATTTCTGTCGCCAATGTAGATTTCAGTGGGCTCTTCTTTATAACCTATATCCTGTGGACCTCCCCCTATTGATACATAAGGATAAATCCTGTTGTCCTTTCCGAGAAATGTGGGACCCTGAATCCAGACATGACCGTATACTACTGTTCCCTCACCTATTACAACTTTGCCTTTTTCTCCGTCAATTATGGTGTAAGGGCCAATCTTTACTCCTTCTTTTACCTCCACATCACCGAGAAGGACAGCAGTGGGATGCACCTCAGCTTTCATTATCAACCCCGAAGGATTGAATAATCGCCTCCGCTGCAACTTCCCCATCTACCCTTGCAACTCCCTTCATAGAGGCATAGTTTTTTCTCAGCCTTTCTATTGTGAGCTCCATCTCCAGAACATCTCCAGGAACTACAGGTCTTCTAAACTTTGCCTCTTTTATTCCTGCCAGATAAAACAATTTCTTGCGGGCTTCGGGTATGGAATGAAGTAAAAGCACCGCTCCTGTCTGAGCCATAGCTTCCAGAATAAGCACTCCTGGCATAATTGGTCTTCCCGGGAAATGTCCCTGAAAAAAGGCTTCGTTTATTGTCACATTTTTTATGCCAACGATTCTCTTCCCATCTTCTATTTCCTTAACCTTATCAACCAGCAAAAAAGGATATCTGTGTGGAAGAAGATTAATTATATCTTCGATCCTCATTTTCCAAGACCCATTGACTTTTCAAACTCCTTGTCAAGCTCAGCTATAATCTCAGAAGAAATGTCCACAATAGGGTCAGCGTAAATCAACTGTCTTCTATCAAAGATAGTAAGAATTCCTTTTCTCTTGGCAACTTTGTTTATGATCACCACCATTTTCTGCTGAAATGCAGCAAGTTTCTTCTGCTTGAGTTTGTTCATCTCCTCATTGGCATCGTCAACATATCTCTTCAGTGCCTTCTGTTTCTCATCAAGCTGGTCAGCGAGTTTCTGAAGAGCGGACTGGGAAAGAATTCCCTGCTGGGTTCTCAGCTTCTGCTGAAGGCTCTCTACTTCTTTTGTTCTGCGATTTATCTCAGCCTGTTTCCTCTGATAATAGGACTGTAATTCACTCAGGATTTTCTTGCCTTCCTTGGACTCATTGAGAATCTTGTCTGGGTCAATAACAGCGATTTTCAGATTCTGACTGAAGAGAAAACCTCCAAGGCTGAGAATCACCAATGCAAGAGTTAATTTTCTTTTCATTTCCTTACCTCCTTTTCCTTAATTAGAATGTTCTGCCCATTCCTATTCTTACAGTAAAGTTTTTATCATAATTTGTAGGCAGTTTCGGGTTATAGGAGAAAATTATCCGGAAGGGCATTCTGAGCATCTCTATGAATACTCTTCCCTCTATTCCTGTGCAGTAATAAAGGTTGCCCAGGCTTATGTTTTCGTTTTCGGAAAATGCGTTTCCCGCATCGAAAAATAGCACCACTGCCATTGGAGAATCTTTCATTCTTATCTCGTACTCGAGATTGAAAACCACTGATTTGGTTCCACCAATTCTTACCCCATTTTCAAGAGGACTGACTCTGTAATATTCAAATCCTCTCAAGCTTTGTTCTCCTCCAAGGAATATCCTCTCGTATATGGGAATGGTGCTGTCGCCAAAGGCTTTCATATACTGAATTTTAAAGTGCATTCCAAGGATGTGTCCCCATCTGAATTTGTGATAATGGGTGAATTCAAACCAGTTGCTTATAAAGTCGGTCTCACTTCCAATAGCCTTGGTTGCCAGCTTTACCCCATAAAGATAAAGGGTTCCAGCAGCAGGCCATATAGGAGAATCCACGCTGGTTCTGTAAATAACAGGGGATATCGCTGCAATTCTCATATTGGAAAACCATATCAATCTGTAGAATTCCGGCAGGCTGCTTATGTAATTTTCGTTGACATCACTGAGGCTTATATAATCGTTGGAATAGGAGAAGTCAACATGCCAAAAGCCTTTTTTCAACCCGAGACTGAGCCCTCCTCCCTTCATCTGTCTTGTGAACATAAAGGGATAAATGGAGAGAGTGTTATGTATGTTCATTGTCAGGAATAGTGGTTTGTCCAGAACATATGGTTCTGTGAAAGAAAGGCTGTAACTTTTGTATCTTGTTCCGTACTGAATAAAGAGGGAAATGTTCTCTCCTCTGCCCATAAAGTTGGTTGTGGCAAGAGAACCTCCCACAAAATAACCGAAATATCCACCGTATCCTGCATTGAAAAATATCTGATTCCTGTGCATTTCCTCCACATGAACAACAACGTCCATCTTGTCTTCGCCCACGGGTTTAAAATCCGGGTTCTGTTTTATGTCTACAAGACCAAGCTGTCTAAGTCTTAAGATGCTATCCTTAAAAGCAGTAATGTTAAAAAAGTCCCCTTCTGCAATAAGAAATTCTCTTCTCAAAACTTTGTCAAGAGTATAAGTATTACCTTTAAAACTCAGGCGGTGAAGTCTAACCCTGTTATTTTCGATAATTCTAAAGGTTATATCTACTCTGTGCTCTTCGGGCTTTGGATCTTCCACCGGTATAATTTGAGCATAAATGTATCCTTTAGAACCATATATATCCTGAAGGTTCTTTACGGAATCTTCCCTTTTCTGAAGAGAGTATATTTGATTTTTTCTTAAAATAATAAGTCTTCGGAGAAGGTCTTTTGGAAAAGCTTTGTTTCCTTCTATTTTTATATCTCCAATCCTGTAAATATTTCCCTCGCTCACCTGAAAGATAACCTTTATCATTTTCTTTTTCTGTCCGAAAAGGCCTCTGCCCTCTACCACTTCTATTTTTGCTGGTTTTACATCCACATCAAGAAAGCCAAGATTCAGGTATTTTTCTCTGAGTTCCTCTCTTGCCTTTTTAAGTGATTCAGATGAATAAACGGTCTTTTTTAGATAGGGAATGTTCAGAAAAGTTAATCTTTTAAGAGATTTAATCCCTCTTATCAGAATGCTATCAGGAACGGAATTGTTTCCGATAATTTCAATACTGGCTATCCTTAATTTTCCACCGGCTTTAACATTGAAAATAACATTTATTTCATCATCCTTTTTCTCCGTCTTAACCTCCACTCTGCCAAGGGCAAATCCCTTCTCCTGAAGAAAATCCTGTATAACCTTTTCGGCTTTTTTTATCTTGGTGGGACTGAAATATGAAAAAGGAATAATATCCGCACCCTCTTCCTTCAATTTGTCTTCAATATCTTTCTTCTTCACGTAGCGGTCTGTTAGAATCTTCACTTCTTTAATAACTGGTCTTTCTTTTACCTCATATCTGAGCACAATTCCATCTGGTTCTTCTTTCTTTAAAACCCTTATGTCAGAGAAGAACCCTGTGGCCCAGAGATTCTGAATGTCCTTTTTAATCCTCTGGCTATCGAACTCCGCACCTTCACTGGTTACGAGATAGTACTTAATGGTTTCTGGAGAAAGCCTTTTTGCTCCAACTATTTCTATCTTCTTTATGACCGCAGAAGCAGAAAAGGCGGGAAGGGTAAGGAGTGCAACCAGGCTAACTACCCATATTCTTTTCAATAAAAAGTTCCCCGTTTTTTTCATGGACTTTTATTATAACCTTTTTTGTCCTCCTATTTAAAATTAGTCTTGAAGCTTTATCAAGAATTTCCTTTTCTATAATTCTCCTGATTGGTCTTGCACCAAAATGACTTTCCTTCAAGGCTTTTTCTGCAATGCAGGAAACTGCAGAAGGTTCAAGTTTAAGACTCCAACCACTGCTTCTGGTTTCCTGATTTATTTCTTCAATCTGAAGCATTACTATTTTTTCCAGCTCCTCTCTGCTGAGCTGTCTGAAAAGCACTATTTCATCAAGCCTGTTAAGAAACTCCGGGGCGAAATATCTCTTTAGCTCCTGTTCAAACACCTTTCTTTTTTCTTTCTGAGAAAGCTCTGCAAATCCCACCTTTTTCTTTTCCAGCATTTCCCTTGTTCCAATATTGGAGGTCATTATTATTATGGTATTGGAAAAGTCAGCAACTCTCCCCATGCCGTCTGTCAGTTTTCCGTCCTCAAAGACCTGAAGGAAGACATGAAACACCGAGGGGTGAGCCTTTTCAACTTCATCCAGAAGAACCACTGAATACGGCTTGTTTCTGACATTCTCTGTAAGATATCCCCCTTCACCGTATCCCACATATCCTGGAGGAGAACCTATCAGCTTGGAGATTGTATGCTCTTCCCTGAACTCAGACATGTCAATTCTTATTAACCTTTCCTCACTCCCCATAAGAAATTTTGCAAGCATTTTAGCTGTATGGGTTTTTCCCACTCCGGTAGGACCTACAAAAAGGAAAACTCCCCAGGGTCTTCTTCCTCTTCTTATCCCAACCCTTGTTCTCCTTATGGCAGATACGAGAGCCTCTATTGCCTCATCCTGCCCAACTACGTGGTGAAGAAGCCGTTCCCTGAGCCTTTCTATCTTTTTAGCCTCGTCTTCTTTAATTGAGGGAAGAGGAATCCCTGTCTTTCCTGAAACTATATTTTCTATGTCTGTCTTACGAACGACTTTCCTTCCAAGAAGCCGAACCCTTGCTCCTGCTTCATCCAGAAGGTCCACAGCTTTATCAGGAAAATACCTATCGTGTATGTAAACGTCGGAAAGCTCAACAATGGCTTTTATTGCCTCTCTTGTGTATCTCACACTATGGTGTTCTTCATACTTCCACTTCAGTCCACGGAGAATTTCAAAAACCTGAGCCCTTGTAGGAGGGTCTATGTATACCCTCTGAAATCTGCGTTCAAGGGCAGGGTCCTGCTCTATATATTTCCTGTAATCCTGAGGTGTGGTGGCGCCTATAACCCTTATCTTTCCCGCTGCAAGAAAGGGCTTTAAGATGGATGCTGCATCAAGAGAACCCTCTGCGGAGCCTGCCCCAACTATTGAGTGAAGTTCATCTATAAAGAGTATGATGTCTTCCCTGTCCTCCAGCTCCTCCAGAATATCCTTCATCCTTTCCTCAAAATCCCCTCTGTAGCGAGTGCCTGCAACTACATCTGAAATAGGAAGTAGAACTATGCTCTTCCCTTTTAGAAAATCAGGGACATTCCCTGAAGCGATTTTGATAGCCAATCCCTCAACAATCGCTGTCTTTCCAACCCCTGCTTCGCCTACAAGAAGGGGATTATTCTTTTTTCTTCTTGCCAGCACATCCATCACCCTGGCAATTTCGTTTTCCCTTCCAATCAGAGGGTCAAGTTTGCCACGCCTTGCAAGCTCTACAAGGTTAATTCCATAATCCTCCAGAACACTCGGGAAGGGCTCGAACTCCTCTTCTTCAGGAAAGCCTTTGGTTATGAATTGCCTGAGCCTTCCAGGAGTCATTCCGTAGCTTGTAAGCAACTCGGCGGCCACAGAATGTTTCAATCTCAGAATACCTATTAATATATGTTCTATTCCTACTACCGGAGAAACAAGGGCATCAGCCTCTTCTTCTGCCATATTCAAAACCATACTGGCAGAGGGACTGAGGGAAACCTCTTCCAGCCGAACCGGAATGGATTTTGGAGGAGGTTTTACAAAGCTTATCTCCTCCTTGAGCTGGAGAGGATCTATATGAAAGGCCTTCAATATTTTAGCCACAACTCCGACCTTAACTCTGGTTATCCCAAGAAGAAGGTGTTCGGGCTCTACCTCAATTTCTCCGTAATCATAAAGGGCAATCTGGCGGGCGTAGTTTATTACCTGCTTTGCCCCTTCTGTCAATCTGTGTAACATCTAATCTTCCCCCTTTCCAACAAATATATTTTACCGCATTTTTCTGCAACGTGACGGTTATGAGTGACAATTACCATGGTTATCGAAAATTCCTCTTTCAGGGAGAAAAGAAGGTCAAGGACTCCCTCAGACGTTTTCCAGTCAAGATTTCCGGTTGGTTCATCTGCAAGAAGAATAGATGGTCTGGTTACGATTGCCCTTGCCACTGCAACTCTCTGGCGTTCTCCCCCGGAAAGCTGTGAGGGGCGATGTTTTTCTTTACCGCCCAGGCCCACCAGCTTAAGCATCTCCGCGGCTTTTTCTTCAGCCCCATCATTTCCCCTTATCAAAAGAGGCATCATCACATTTTCAAGAGCCGTAAATTCCGGAAGAAGATGGTGAAACTGGAAAACAAATCCTATTTTTTTGTTTCTGAAGGATGAAAGGGCATCATCCCCAAGAGTGGAAATATCCAGCCCATCTATGTAAATCTTTCCACTGGTGGGTTTCATAAGGGTACCCATTATGTGAAGAAGGGTGGTTTTCCCTACACCTGATGGGCCAACTATTGCCAAAGTCTCATTCTCTTCCACCTTAAGATTTACTCCGGAGAGAACTTCAGTGGTAACACCAGCCAGATAATAACTTTTGTATATGTTTTCAAGCACTATTTTATCATTCATACCGAATGGCCTCCGAGGGGTCAATTTTAGACGCCTTCCTTGCAGGGTATATGGTAGAAAGAAAACTTATAATAAGGGCGAAAATTCCAACTCCTGCCGCCTCTAAAGGTTTAACATGGAAGGGAACATAACCTATTTGATATATGTCCGCCGGAATTCTAATGAGCCTGAAAGTGGAAGCAGCCCATGAAGCTAAAATACCAATGATTTCTCCAAGTAATACACCTATTATTCCTATAAATGTTCCCTGAGCCATGAATATTTTTGCAATATCATTTCTTCTGGCTCCCATTGACATAAGAATTCCGATATCCTTAATTTTTTCCATCACAAGAAGAACCAGGGAGGCTATTATGTTAAGGGCAGCAACAACAACTATTAGAGCTATTACAAGAAAAATTATTCTCTTTTCAAGCTTAAGTGATTCAAAAAGGGTTCGGTTTATGACGTTCCAGGGAGTAAAAATAAGGTCAGGGAATTCTTTATCTAAAATTTTCGAATATTCTTCGGCCCTGTAAATATCATCCACATCTATATTTATATAGTTAACCTCTGGCTTTATTGAAAACAATTCCCTCCCTCTACCTATTGGAAACGCACCACTTGTGTTGTCAAGGATATAAAGTCCAGAGGAAAAGGCTCCTGTAACCTTTACCCTTCTCGCCTTTGCCCTTGGACCGAATGGGGTAAGCTCCACAGAGGGTAAATAAACTGTTATAAAATCCCCTGGAGAGATCCCCAGCTCTTCCATTAATTTATCACCGATAACAATTCCTCCCTCCATTAGCCCCCCTATCCAGTCAGGAAGGTTTTCAGGGTCAAGGCCCCTCAGCATAATCGGTTTTATATCATATTCAGAAGAAGCCAGAGCTTGAATAATAGCCTGTGGATATGCCCTTTTAACAAAGGAGAATTTTTCCAGACGATGGCATAATTCCTTCCAGTCCTCTATACCACGGGAAGAAACAGGGGAAGCCATTATCGCTGAAGTTGCCCTTAGAACTTTACCCTGTATCTCTCCCTGAAACCCGCTTACAAGAGCAAGGGCGATAACAAGAGATGCAACCCCTATTGTTATTCCGAGTATTGAGACTGCAGATATAACAGAAATAAAGGTCTGTTTCCTTTTTGAAAAAAGGTATCTGAGAGCAATGAAAAGAGTAAATTTCATTTTTTTCTGAGAAGAGGAAAGAGAATGACCTCCCTTATATTAGGAGAATCTGTGAAAATCATCACAGTCCTATCTATACCAACCCCCTCTCCTGCGGTAGGGGGAAGGCCATAACTCAAGGCTTCTATATAGTCAAGGTCTACCTCTGCTCCTTCTTCTTTCCTCCTTACCTGATCTTCAAACCTTGCTTTCTGCTCATCAGGGTCAGTCAGCTCGGAAAATGCATTCGCAACTTCCATACCTGCTACAAAAAGCTCAAATCTTTCGGTAAGCCTCGGCTCATTCCTGTGTTCCTTGGCCAGAGGAGAAAGAACTTTAGGAAAATCTATTATGAATGTTGGCTGAAAAAGTTCCTCCTTAACAAATTTATCAAAAAGGAAATCAAGGGCTTTCCCATAAGTGGAAGGCGGAGTTCCCTCCTCAGGGAAAAGTTCAAGGGCCTTTTTCATAACAAAATCCTCGTCCCACAGTTTTTCAACAGGGATTCCAGACCTATCGCTCAGGGTATCCATAAATTTCAACCTTTTCCATGGAGGAGTAAAATCGAGGTCACGCCCCTGATATTTTCCCTTTAGACCTCCCCATACCTCCATTGCTATTTCACAAAATAGTTCCTCTGTTAGGTCCATGAGAAAGTTGTAATCTTTATAAGCCCAATAGAATTCAAGCATTGTGAATTCAGGATTGTGGAAGGGAGAGATACCTTCGTTGCGGAAGTTCCTGCCAATTTCAAAAACCCTTTCCATGCCCCCGACCACCAGCCGTTTAAGGTACAGTTCTGGAGCAATTCTCAGGTAGAGATCCATATCAAGAGCATTGTGATGGGTAACAAAAGGTTTTGCTGCTGCTCCTCCAAGGACAGAATGCATCATTGGTGTCTCAACTTCCACAAAACCCCTCTCCTCCAGAAATTTCCTTATCCTTCTTAAAATCCTTGCCCTTTTTTCGAAAATGTCTCTGGTTTTTCTATTAACTATGAGGTCAAGGTAGCGTTTACGAAATCTCACTTCCACATCCTGAAGACCATGCCATTTTTCAGGGAGAGGGAGCAAGGATTTTGCAAGAAGAGTAAAGTCTTCTGCAAGCACTGTAAGTTCACCTGTTTTGGTTTTGAAAATAAGCCCCTTCACCCCAATCCAGTCTCCTGTATTGAAATGTTTGAAATGAGAGTATTTTTCCTTTCCCAGGGTGTTCTCCCTCAGAAAGATTTGAAGTTTTTCCTTTCCATCTGTTATGTGAAGGAAAGTGGCCTTTCCCATTCTCCTTATCGTGAGAATCCTTCCTGCGGTGGAAACTTTTATTTTGAGTTTTTCCAGCTCTTCCTCTTTGGCACCCCTGAAGTTCTTTACAATATCAGATACAGCATCTTCTGCTGGATAGAAATACGGATGTGGTGAATACCCAAGCTTCTCGAGCTCCTTCAATCTCTCTTTTCTTATTTCTTTTTCTTCCATACCTTCCCTCCTGTCAATTCCTTATCTCCCTCTCAACCTTTATTGTTTTAAGGGAAAAAACCGGCCAGGTTGAAAGACCATTATACCCCATAAATATGTAATCCGGACTATCTATTTCCTTTTGGGGGTCAAAAAATGCCCATCCCTGTCCGGGAAAATATACTTCTATCCATCGATGAGGAACAGGTTTTCCGTCCCTTATAATGTATCCAGTGGCAATTTTGGCAGGTATTTCAATGGAGTTAAGAAGAGCTGTGGCAAGAGAAGAAAATCCAATGCAACTCCCCCTTCTTTTTTCTAAAACAATAACAGGGCTTTCTACCCTGTCTTTTTCGTCATAAACTACATTTTTCCTTATCCAGTGGAGGATTTTCTGTATCCTTTCCATATAAGTTCCTTTCCCTGCTATTTTACGGGCAAGGGAAGGGAACTTCTTTTCCTTTTTAACTTCTATTTTATTAATTGCCAGAGCAAGATTGTAGGGCATATCCTTTATTACGCCAAGCCTCAAGGTCAGATAAAGATGCTGACCTTCGAGTTTCTGGGTATAATTCAAATTTTCAAAATAAGGGACTGTAATTCTTGGAAAAATCAGGCTTATTTTTATT
>JAGHBF010000143.1 GCA_021161165.1 Candidatus Aminicenantota bacterium | reverse complement strand
GTGATAAACATGAAGTGTAAGCACTACGCTTTTGGAATTAATAAAAACCACCAAGGCTGTACAAATTCCCGTATTTCGCCCGAAAATCCTTTTCATGATAAACCCTATGAAAAGAAATTAGCAGGCCTCTATGGAGCTCTCTGAGCTTAAAATTTTATGTGATAAGGGGGCAGGGAAACCTGCCCCTTTGGGGATGGTGGGAGTCTCGGGAGATGTGGAGAATTTCCTTACAGTATTGTAATAACAAATCCCAAAAATTTCTATTGCATTTCTCTAAGGTAAAATCTTCACTAAAATATCTTACATCCTTCCAAATGTACTCCTGCGTCAGCTCCTTCTCTTTTTTGGATGGCTTTTGCAGCTTCCTCTTTTATTTTGATTTCTTCTTCCTCGCCACATGAAAAATACGTCCTTTTGAGATCACAAAATCCGTGCTTTATTTCTCAAAACCTTTCTGCGTATTCTGTACTGTATAGTTCTGGGGAGATCTTTTTGATCCATGTAACCGAGAAAAATTTTTCCATTTTTGCACCTCCTTTTATTTTTTTAGCAGAAATTTACCACAAAAAGTTGGCCTTGTGGGGAGATTTTTCTTCCTCATTAAACTTTTTCCGTCTTTCTGTTTAAGCGGTTTTTGGATCAACTGAAATCTTACCGTAAATGCATAAGCTTACGATAAAAGGGGATTAAACATTTAAAAAGGAGGGAGATCTGCTTCACTATAAAACGAAAACAAGAATTCCGAAAGAGCTCTGGCTATGTTTAAAGCTAAAAGGGCTAAGTTCTTAGATAGCTGACCTGCTCCCAAAAACTGGACAAATTCATATTTAGGTGTTAATAAGATAGCAAAATCCAGATAAGAACAATAGGAAAAGATGTAAAAGATCATTTAGAGACCCCTTACAACTTAGCTTTAACATTGAGTTTGTCCAACAAAATGGGGGCATGCCAGAATGTAAGCAGCTCCCTTTACTATGGAAAGGAAATCCTCCTCCTATAGCCTCACCTATTTCTTTGGCCAACTTTTTATGGGGAACAGTATATTATTCAGGGGGAGGAGTACAATTTACTTTACATTTCAACCAATATAGCAGGCAGTTGTTTACACATTCAGCGCATGCCTTTATGCAGTCGTGAACACATTTATTTCGCTCTGAAGGGTCTGAAATTATCTGGCAGGATTGAATGCAATAATCTTGATTTAATCTACAATAATAGGTGCATTCATCTCTTATTGATTCACATTGATCGCATGATATTTTGCTAATGTCTCTGGTGGTACTGTTGGTATTCTTGAGCCTGGCCAGATGATTTGTGGTCAGAAGGAAATATAAGTCTGCGTAAACACTATGCCATTCGTTCTCGGAAGAAGTTATTTCGAATGCTTCTTTTATAGAATTAATCAAATTAACTATATATGGAGCTCTGATTAAAAGAGCTTTTTTTATAATTAGGTCTATCGAAATGGGAAGTATAGCTGATTTTCTTCCGACTTTAATAGCCCAGTTCTTTCCTACTCGGAAAAGCGCAGAGGCTTTTACTAATCCGTTATTTCGAAGTTCCACAAGAATATAGTAATGATTTGCATCTACATAAATGCCATAGGAATTCAGCGTCCCTAGGGAAGTTTCTACTGAATCCCTTACCAGAATCCTTAACCCCGGAGTAAATTCAGGATATTTAAGCTCTTCTCCGGAGACAATAAAAACCAATAGGAGAAAGAGCAAAAAGATGAATATCTTTCTCATCTCCACCTCCTAATTATATTTTGGTTAAAAAAAGCATCGTGTCAATAATCCTGTGTAACAACGTCATTCTCTCTCCTGCACAAATCAGGAAGAAAACTCCTTTATCCTGCGGCTATTCCAATTTTGTTAAGTTTGACCAGCTTCTAAAAAATGGGGGCGCCAATATCTCCCGCAAACGCACCTACGCATAAACCCGCTAACGCATTAACGCACATCTCCTCACGACCAATCGCCTTTCAGGATTCCCCACTTGTGAAGGAGTATGTAATAGGTTCTGGGATGGAGGAAGACGGGAACGCGAAACCTGGGCATGGGAAGTTCCCAGTTGGCCCGCTCTATTCTCTCCTTCATCACAGAGGGATGGGTCCCCTTGAACCTTCTGAGCACAGGAAGGTTGGGGAATTCGTACCTCACCTTCTCCCTGTATTTTTTCTCTATGTATGAATCATCGTGATAGAGTTTTTCAAATTCTCTCCTTTTCTGGAGCATCTTCTCCGGACTTTTAACCCAGCCGTAATGGTAGATGTGGGCCTTTGTTTTAAGCACCCTCAATTTTGACCCATCTTTATGGCGAAAGGTCGCTGCATCCCCCCAGGAAATTATGTCCCTTCCGAGCCTCACAACCCTTATTTCCCGCCTGTAACGGAAGGGATTGTAATAATCGTAGCTGGCCTCAAAGTGTATGTACCTGAAGGAAATTCCCTCAACATCTTCCTTCAGCCCCCTTTCCATCTCTAACAGAATAAGGTCATATTCGTCCTCATGCAGCACTTCATCCCCCTGAAGATAAAACCCCCAATCACCCTCGCAAACCTCCATAGCCCTGTTAGTCTCAAAAGAAAGAAGTCTCCCACCCTTTCTCATACTCATATCCCACTCCCTCTCGAGTATCTCTATCTTCGGGGAATTGAGGGATTTTATTACTTCAAGGGTCTCATCATTGCCTTTGCCGCAATTTATTACCATTTTGTCAACTATCGGGAGAAGAGATTTTATTGACTCCAGAAATGGATAATCGAAGATGATCCCGTTCCTTATAATAGTAAATCCGCAAATCTTCATTTTAACCTCTCAATAAGATTTTTTATCTCTTCCTCTGAAAGGGGGTCCTCAACGCCGGAGGCAGTTCTCTGTCTTATTGCCTCAAAGAGAATAATCCCGGCAGAAACAGAAACGTTCAGGCTCTGGACCATTCCCCTCATGGGAATTTTTATAATATCGTCGGACATCTTTATGGTACTGCTCCTTACTCCGTTCTTCTCATTGCCCAGCACTATGGCAACCCTGCGGGTGAAATCATAATCATAGATGGAGACAGCATCGTCCCTTAATGCTGTGGCTGCTATTCTGTACCCCATATCCCGAAGGTCATTAAAGCAAAGTTTGGCAGAATAATAGGTCCTTATGGTCAGCCATTTTTCAGCACCGGTTGATATGGTCTCGTTTACCGCAAGGCCCTCACCCAGGGGGTCCACTATAAAAATATTCTGAACCCCGGCAGCGTCAGCGGTTCTCAAAATCGCTGATATGTTGTGGGGGTTTTTTACCTCCTCCACAACGAGGGCAAGTCCTGACCAGCGCTTTCTTAAAACTTCTTCTATCCTTCCCCTTCTCACTTGTAAAAATCAATCAGGTGGAATGGCTGCCATACTGAGGTGAGGATGTCCATGGTATGGGCCGTTACCCTCTTTAAATATCTAAAGAACAGGGAATAAAGGATTCCCTCCTTCACAGAAATGTCCTTCTCTTCTATTATTTCATCGATGTTCTTCTCGCACTCCTTCTTTATTTTATCCAGCTCTATTATCATGTTCTTGGCTTCATCTGCCAGGGATTCTCTGTAAACCTCTATTGCCCTTTCACATATCGGAAACAGTCTCTGGGTTATGCACTTTGATCTTTCGAAATATTTTCCTTGCTTAAGGGTATTTTTCTGGGCAAGCTCATAAACATTTTTGCTGTAATCACCCAGCCTTTCTATATGTACAATAACGGTGGTCAGCACAAGTGCTCCCACAATATCCTGTTTTGGATTTATTGCAAGATGTTCCAGTATCTTTCTCCTGATATTTCTCTCCATTTTATTCAGTTCTCTATCAGAGGCATAAACATCAAAGTCTTCCTCCAGGGGTTCCCCCAGAAAATTGAGGGCTACCTTCTCGAAAAGGGAAATTCCCTTTTCGAACATTTCATAGGAGTCCTCTATGGCCTGGCTCATGAGGTCTCCCTTCTTCAAAATCTGTATCAGCTTCCTGAACATGATCTCCTCCTTATAAGAATATTATAGCCAGGGGTATTACAAAAAATACCACAACAACATATAGAAGTGCCAGTATTCTTTTTCTATACGCAACCTCTGCTAGCAATCTTGCCATGGAAATGGGTAGTTTCTTGAGGGGAAGGAATAGGGTTGTACCGGATATATTGAAAAGCAAATGTGTAAATGCAACAGTTATAGCAGCAGGGGTATGGGTTGCAAAGGAGGCCATTATAGCGGTAAAGGTCGTACCTATATTGGCTCCCAGAGTAAAGGGAAAGGCAGCTTCCAGGGTAACAAGTCCACCGGCAATCAGGGGAACAAGAAGGGAAGTGGTCATGGAGCTGGACTGAACTATGGCAGTTATGAAAAACCCCCAGAAAAGCGCCTGGAAGGTGTTTTTAAAAATATAGGTATCAAAAAAACCTTCTATCTTTCCAAGAAAAAGATGTTTCAGAGTGGTTACCATTCTATTCAGTGCAAGGAACAAAAGGGCTATGGCCACAATTTCAACAACAGCAAAAATTAATCCCTTTGAAAATGGAAGGGAGGTAAAAAAGTCCATGAGCAAATGAATTGCAGGCTTTACTATTGCCTTTATAGGACTTATAACCTTCATTCCTCCTATTCCCTCAAATAAATCTGTCATCAAAAGAGCTCCCTTCTCAAGGAAATGAATTTTAGCCTCAATGGGTAAAAGGACTGTAACAGAAAGAAGGTTAAAGAAATCATGCATGGTAGCTCCTGCAAAAGCTCTTCTGAATTCGTTCTTTCTTGTAATATGAGCCAGGGAAACAATAGTATTTGTAACTGTGGTTCCTATGTTAGCTCCCATTATTATGGGAATAGCATTTCTTATATTAAGAGCCCCAGCTGCTACCATTCCTACAACTGTGGATGTGGTGGTTGAAGAACTCTGAACTATGGAAGTTGCAAGAATACCTATAACCAGTCCTACAAGGGGGTTGGAAGTTGCCCTGAAAAGGCTTTCAGCAAAACCCTTACCAAGGAATTTAAAACCTTCTCCTATGAGTTCAATAGAAAAAAAGAAAAGATACAAGAAAACAAGCAGTATTATCAGGTCAAGAACCCATCGGTATTTTTCTCTCATGGGATAATCAGGATAAAAAAAAAAGGCTTACTAAGTCAAGATTTTTTTCAGTTCTGCTGAAATCTTCTCACCTTCAGGACTTCCAGCAAGAGGCTCGCTTTCGAACAGGGGAATCTCGATAAGCGATGGCGAAGGAAAATCAAACACAGAAGGCTTTTTGCCGCTTACTTTATTCATCACCAAGGCAGAAAGTTTTATCTTCCCTTTTAAGTTTTTTAAAGCCTTTTCGGTCTCATCAAAAGCAAGTCTCGCTGGCTCCAAAACCCAAATAAAATCTGCCTGAGCCAATTCTTTTTTTACCTTTTCCATTTTTTCCTTTTTTCTTAAAAGAATGGGAAGAAATTTTTCTTCTCCCACATTCAGCTTTGCCATCTCTCTCATAGCAACATATTTTTTCCTCCATTTTATCAGGAGATCGTACCAGCGCAGGAGTCTATCAGGAAGGGTTGCAAATTTCAGAATTTGAGCAGTGGCTGCAGTATCCACAACCATAAAATCATGCTCCTCCCGGATGATTTCATTTGAAAGTATGTTAAAAAGCACAAGGTCATAATTAGCCGGGTCTTGCGAAGAAAATTTCAGAAAAGGTTTTATATCTTCATAAATAGTAGGGGAAAAATTCTCCCGAACTTTTTTGTCTATATCTCCTATATAATTTTTAAGAGCTTTTTCAATGTCCGGCTCAAAGATCCACAGAGAGGGTCTAATTTTTATTCTTTTTCCCTTTTTCTTTATGGAGAAAAAGTCTTTAAGAGAATGAGCAAGGTCAGTAGATAAAAGAAGGACATCCCCCCTCTCAGAAAGAAGTATGGATAAGAATCCGGCAATGGTGGTCTTTCCCACTCCCCCTTTTCCCCCTACCAGATAAATCTTCATGCCCAACCTTCAAATCTCGAAAAGAGCACAGGCAATCTTTCCTCTTTGAAAAGCATTCTCCTCAGAAAATGCTCATTAATCTCCATGTATGGAAGAAGTTCAAAAAGATAAAAACTGAAGGGATTTTCAAGACCTGCAAAGTTAAGGAAAAGCAGGGTAAGAAGCATTTCCTGAGTCTCAGTAGCTTCTTTTTCTAAAGATTCAAAAAGGGTATCCTCAAAGGCTCCTTTTAAAAAACCTTTAAGCCATTCCTTTATTTTTTCCATTTCTTTTTTATAGACAAAAGGGCTTCATAACCTACCATAATTCCAAGCACTATTAAAGTTGCTGTCACCAGTGTTAAAAGAAGCTTTCCTGTGCTCTTTGTAGCATGGGGCGCGAATTTAAATATCAGCAAATAACCGAGGGCTGATTCTGTAACCAGCCACATAAAAATTGCCGGAATGAGGCTGTATAGGGTAGGCCTTTTCAGGCCCGCAATGTATGCAGTTACTGTGAACAGAGATAGCGCTGCAACAAGCTGATTTGCCCCTCCAAAAGCAGGCCAGATTATCTTCCATGAATTTGTCGCAGCAAAGGACCATGCAAGGGCAATTCCCACAAATGCTGCTACCCAGCGATTTGTAAGCCACCTGGAGTTCTTTGCTATCGCTTCCTGAAAAACGAATCTGCTCAGTCTTACTGAGGTATCAAGAGATGTCAGCACAAAAGCATTGAGCATGAGTATTCCGAAAGCTGTGGCTGCGGAAAGGGAGGCACCAAGGGTGGAAACAGCCCTGCCGAAGCCCGTTCCAAACGCCACAATTGGACCGCCCTTCCCCAAGATGGAATGCAGGAAAAACTGACCTTTTCCCTCCCCCCAGTGGAGGGCTCCAGCCATTAGAAGAAGAACCAGCAAAGCAAGGATACCTTCAAAAATCATTGCTCCACTTCCCACGATTCTTCCATGCCCCTCCTTATCAAGCTGTTTGGCAGTGGTTCCAGACCCCACCAGCGAATGAAACCCTGAGATCGCACCACAGGCTATTATTATGAACAGCATGGGAACAAGAGGACCCTGAGATGAGGTAAACTTATGGTAAACGGGACCACTCACATGCGGATGCATAGCAAAAAGCCCCACATATCCCACAATAAGTCCCACAAAAAGAATTGTCATGCTAAGATAATCTCTGGGTTGAAGGAGAAACCATACAGGAAGGCCAGAGGCTATAAATGCATAGATTAAAAACACATAAAACCATGTATTGAATCCTGCTTTTATGGGGAATTTATAGCCAAGCCAGACCAGAACAAAAAGCAACACCCAGGCTATAAGCGTAGCAGGAAGAACTTTCATCTTGAGTCTGTAGACTGCGAGACCAAAGAGGATTGCCAAAACTATGAGCCCCAGTGTGGGAATGGCAATCTGTGGTTTGGCCTCCAGGGTCTGAGCAGTTATAACTGAAAAAACGGCTATAACAAGAACCAAGGAGAACCAGACAAATACGGAGAATAGCCATTTGGCAGTTCTTGAAATTACTGTCTCTGCAATTTCAGCTATACTAACTCCTTTGTTTCTGACGGAGGTCATAAGCGAGAAATAATCATGGACCATGCCTATAAAAGCTGTCCCAAGAAGTATCCAGAGCAGGGCTGGACCCCATCCAAAGAGAGAGTACGCAAGGATAGGTCCTACAATTGGTCCCGCACCAGCTATGGAAGAAAAATGGTGCCCGAAAAGAACAGATGGAGGAGCAGGCACATAATCTACTCCATCGTATAATTCGTGTGCCGGAGTTTTCTGAGAATTGTTAGGCTTTATAACCTTTCTGTCCAGCAGGTCCCCGTAAAACTTGTAAATTATGAAAAACCAGATGAGACCAAGTATTGCAATTACTCCTGCATTCAATTCAAACCTCCTTCTTAAAAATTCTAAAAAAATTTCAATGGAGAGTTAAATTTTGGCTTTCAAAAATCCAGCAGTGCAAACAAACTGAGCTATAGATTATTCATTGAGCCACGAGAGTAACCTGAAAGGTCCAAGCAAACAAAGGGAAATTTTAGTCTCCTCGCTTTCTTTAAAACTTCCTTTTTTATTCTGATGACTTTTTCTATTTCTTCTTCCGGGACCTCAATTCTTAGAACACCATTATGCCATCTTGCTCTTACCTTTCCTATACCATATTCTCTTATCAGATCTTCCAATTTTTCTATCCTTTTAAGCAAGTTAATATCAACTTTTGTTCTTAAAGGTATTCTTGTTAGTAAACAAGTTTCAGATGGAATTTCTTCTACCCCCAGTTCCTTGAGAAATTTTTTAACGGACTTCTGAGTTATGCCGGCATCCACAAATGGGGAAACTACCCCTTCCTCCCATGCTGCTCTCAGACCATCTCTTTCTTCTTCCTCCTTTGTGCTACCTTCCATAACGACCCATCCTCTTTTTAATTGTTTTTTCAACTCCTCAAACATTCTCTTTTTGCACCAGTAGCACCTGAGAGGCTGATTTTCTTTCAGTTCGTAAGGAATAGGCAATTCCACAATTTTGTGCTTCAATGAAAACTTTTTGGCCAGCTCTCTTGATTTTTCCAGAATCCAAGAATGGGTATAGGGGAACTTAACAGTTATACAGAGATACTTCTTTCCGAAAACTTCTTTTGCCAAAAGACAGAGGGCAAGAGAATCTTTCCCCCCTGAAAAAGCAATTATTCCTCCCTTAAATTTGCTCAAAATTTCTTTTACTCTTTCCATATTTAAATTTTACATAAAACAAAATAAATCGTATATCTAATAAAAGGAGGTCGAAAAATGAAAAGAGCTATCAAAATTGTTGTTTTATTCCTTATTTTAACAGGCTTTGCATTCAGCAATTCTCCTTCTCCAGAACAAATTCTTGGGTTCAAACCCGGAGATGACTTCAAGCTTGCAAAATGGGAAAAGATTGAAGCTTACTTCCAGGCTCTGGCAAAATCATCCAAAAATGTGAAGCTTGTTTACCTTGGAAAGTCTACCCTTGGGAGGCCTTTTTTCATGGCTGTAATCTCATCTGAAAACAACCTCAAAAACCTCAAAAGAATTAAGGAAATAAACAGAATTCTTCATGCCGGTCAGCCTATGGAAAAAGATCAACTGGAAGATCTGATAAATGAAGGAAAACCTGTGGTGGCCATAACCTGTACCATACATTCAACAGAGGTGGGTGCAGCTCTTATGTCCACAGAACTGGCATACCGATTGGTAACAGAGGAAAAGTTCAGAGAAGTTCTTGACAACGTGGTTCTTTTACTCTTCCCCTCCCTCAATCCTGATGGAGTAAATATAGTTCATGACTGGTATTATGAAGTGCTGGGAACACCCTATGAAGCATCTTATCCTGTAAAGCTCTATCATTACTATGCCGGACACGACAATAACAGGGACTGGCTTATGGGGAACCTTCAGGAAACCCGCCTGGTTCTTCCGGTGTATTACAAGGAATACTTTCCTCTTCTTATATACGATGTTCACCAGATGGGAAAGAACGGAGTTAGATTCTTCTTCCCTCCCTATAAAGACCCAATAAATCCAAATATAGACCCCCTTCTTCTCAGGGAAGTTAATCTTATAGGAGCAGAGGTTGCAAAAAATCTGACTGAGGCGGGAAAGAAAGGCGTCGTATCAGGAGCAATTTTTGATTCCTGGTATATGTCGGCAAACAGAGCATGTCCTCTCCGTCACAACGTTATGTCATTCCTTTCAGAGGCAGCCTCTGCCAATTATGCCTCGCCGGTCTTCCTCACAAAGCGGGATATGACGAGACTTAGGGGTTTGAAAGGGAACTTCATTCAATCCTCACTTCTGGAGCCATGGGAAGGAGGATGGTGGCACCTGAGAGACATAATTGAATATGAACTTATAACAGCAACAACCCTCCTCAGAAAAATAGCTGATAAAAAGGAATATTATCTCAGAAATTTCTACAGGCTCTCTAAAAAACAGATACACGCTGGGAAAACCATCCCCCCCTATGCATATATAATACCTGAAGAACAAAGGGATCCTGCAGCAGTGAAGCAATTAATAGAAGTTCTTTTAAGGCAGGGAGTCAGGGTTGAAAGAGCGGAGGAGAATTTCTCAGTAGATGGAGCCCATTATGGGAAGGGAGATTTCATAGTGCATCTGTCTCAGCCATATAGAGCTTTTATAAAAGACCTCCTTGAAATAAAAAGGTTTCCTAAAATCGAGGAAAATCGTAATAAATATGTTTATCCATACGACGAGGCTGCATGGTCACTCGGTCTTCAGATGGGGGTAAAGGTTATAGAAGCAAGGGAAAAATTTAGTGTAAAGACCTCTATCGTTGAGAATCCGGAAGCATTGCAGGGAAAAATTTATGGGGAAGGGAATTACATCTTGCTTCCCTCTTCTTCTCCTTATTCATATAAGGTAATTAACGAGGTTCTCAAAAGAGGAATTGGAGCGTATAAATACACTAAAGGAGAAGGTATATTTTACTGCGTCCGAAAAACACCTTTTACATCAAAAATGGTGAAAAAACTCGGATTGGTAGCAAAGGCGGAAAAAATAAACAAAAATAATTTAAAACCTCTTCGCCATATGAGAACAGTTATTTATCAGTCATACAGACCTATTATGCAGGAAGGCTGGATTAGATACGTTTTTGACAAATTAGGAGTAAATTACAGAGTTGCCCATAACGACTTCATCCGCTCAGGAGCACTCTTAAAAGAAGCGGATGTTCTCATAATACCAGACATATTTTCCAGCGCATTACTCTACGGCAGAGATGACGTCCCTGAAAGATACAAAGGCGGAATAGGTGAAGACGGAGCCCTGCAAATTGAAAACTTCGTCTATAGTGGAGGTATGCTTATAGCATTGGGGCGGTCAACACTATGGGCTATTGAAAGGTTTCACATAAAAGCAATGGACGCAAGAGAGAAGGACAAAAGAAAATTTTCATCCCCGGGTTCGCTTTTAATTGTAGAGGTAAATAAGAGATCTCCGCTTGCAAGAGGGTTTCAAAGAAATGCAATAGTTTTCTATGATGAACAACCCGTTTTTGATGCTAAGGAAGGGCTATCTGTCCTCACTTTTCCATTTTATGACCCTATAATAAGCGGTATAGCATTCAACAACGACATTGTCCGTGGAAAATCAGTACTTCTTGAAGTAAAAAGAGGAAAAGGAAAAATATTCCTTTACGGTTTTAAGGTCGTAAACAGAGGTCAAAGTGTTGGAACTTTTAACTTCCTGCTAAACGCACTTTATCAGTAAGTTTACCAGCAATAAAAGAAAGCCCCCGAAAGGGGGCTTAATCTATATTATTTTTTCCTGAAAACTATCTGACCATCTTCTACGTCTGCAATCACGCTGTCTCCTTCCTTAATCTTTCCTTCAAGTATTTCTATTGCCAGAGGATCCTGTATATGACGCTGGATGGCTCTTCTGAGAGGTCTCGCTCCATAGACCGGGTTATATCCTTTTTCCACGAGAAATTCCTTCGCCTTCTCTGAAAGTTCTATGGTTATCTTCTTGGGCTCGAGCAGTTTGCGAAGTCTCTCCATCTGAATATCTATGATTTCATAGATAACCTCTTTGCTTAACGGCTTGAATATCACTATTTCATCTATACGGTTGAGAAATTCGGGCTTTAGACTCCTGCGAAGAAGATTCATCACCTCTTCCCTCATTCTTTCTTCATTCCCAACTAGGTCCTGGATCAGGTGAGAACCTATATTGGAGGTCATAATGATAACAGTATTTCTGAAGTCAACTGTTCTTCCTTTGTTATCAGTAAGACGCCCGTCATCAAGGATTTGAAGGAGTATATTAAAGACATCGGGATGAGCTTTTTCTATCTCATCGAAGAGAACTATGGTATATGGTCTGCGTTTTACTGCCTCGGTAAGCTGCCCACCTTCTTCATAACCCACATATCCCGGAGGAGAACCTATAAGCTTGGAAACAGAATGGGCTTCCATGTATTCGGACATATCCAGACGAACCATTGCTCTCTCGTCATCAAACAGTTCCTCAGCCAGAGCCTTTGCAAGCTCCGTTTTTCCAACCCCGGTTGGACCAAGGAAGATAAAGGAACCAATGGGTCTGTTAGGATCCTGGAGCCCTGCTCTCGCCCTTCTGATAGCATTGGCCACCGCTTTTAAAGCATGATCTTGGCCAACAACTCTTCTACGGAGTCTCTCCTCCAGATGAACAAGTTTTTCTTTCTCACTTTCCATAAGTTTGGTAATAGGAATCCCTGTCCAGCGTGATACAACCTGTGCAATCCTTTCCTCGTCCACTTCTTCCTTGAGCAGCCCTCCTTCTTTCTGTATCTCTTCCAGTTTTTTGTGAACTTCTTCCAGCTCTCTTTGCACTGCAGGAATTTCTCCGTACTGAATTTTAGCCGCAAGTTCCAGGTTACCCTCCCTTTGAGCCTTCTCTAACTGGCGTTTGAGTTCATCTATTTTTTCTTTAAGCTCTCTGGATTTAGAAATTAGCTCTTTCTCTGATTTCCACTGTGCTTTAAGCGCATCGCTTTTTTCCCTGAGCTCTGCTAATTCCTTTTCTATCTTTGACAGCCTTTCTTTTGCCTCCGGGTCATCTTCCTTTGAAAGTGCCTGACGCTCTATTTCAAGCTGAATAATTCTGCGCTCTATCTCATCTATTTCCCTTGGC
>JAGHBF010000099.1 GCA_021161165.1 Candidatus Aminicenantota bacterium | reverse complement strand
GGTGATTGCCGTCATGGGAGCAATTCCCTCACCTGTTAGTGTTACTGCAACACCAGGGAGGGGTTGCCCGCTTGCAGCATCAACCACCTTTCCGTAGATATTTCCGGTCCTTGCCTGCCCCAAAAGGGGTATGGCAACAAGGGCCAGAAATGCGATCAAGGCAATTGCCTTTCGCATAGGCACCTCCTAATAAATGTTACTTCTTAATCCTCTTGCAAAAATCATTCCAGTTTGTGCTTCCTGATTATATGGCTTATAATGACAATTGGTTCTCTCTTTTTCTTGATTAATTCAATTAGTTGAATCAAAAATTTGAATCTGCTGTTGACCCTGGTGTTATCATTTTTCCATGAACCTTCTGGAAAAAGTGAAAAGAAGAGTGCTTATTCTGGATGGGGCGATTGGGACTGAGATAGCAAGGCGTGCAGGCCAAAGTTTTTCCTTAGGCGAGATTTTAAATATTGAACAACCGGATTTGATAAAGAAAATTCATTCCGACTATGTAGAGGCAGGGGCGGATATTATTGAGACAAATACCTTTTCAGCAAATCCATACAAATTGAGGGAAATCGGCCTATCTGATTGGATGCTTGAGGAAATAATAAAAAGGGCAGTTTCGCTGGCAAGAGAAGCTGCAGGCGACAGGGCACTTGTTTCCGGGTCAATAGGACCCCTGGGAAGACTTCTTAAGCCACTGGGAGAGATGTCCTGGGATGAAGCCTATGAAAACTATTACAGAATTTCACATATTATGGCAGCAGAAGGGGTAGAACTTATCCAGATAGAGACACAGATAGACGTGGAGGAGGCGAAAATCGCTGTTATGGCTGCAAAGGAGGCCACAAAGCTTCCTGTTCTCATTTCTATGACCTTCACTGAAGATGGGAGAACTGTAACGGGGACAGACCCCTTCACTGCTTTCTCTATTCTGGAAAAGACAGAAGCTGATATTCTCTCTACAAACTGTGGAAAAGAGGTGAAAGAATTCCTTGAAATCGCCGATGTGCTTGCGAAAAAAACAAAGCCCTTTGCCATTTATCCAAATGCAGGCTTGCCAATAAAAAAGGGGGACACCATAATCTATCCCATGGACCCCGAAGAGTTCCTTTCTTTCGGCGAAGAATTTTATAAAAGGGGCGCGTCAATAATCGGTGGATGCTGTGGGACAACCCCTTCTCATATTAAACTTCTATCGCATAAATTGAAAGGGCTTCCCACGAAAAAAAGCAGCGGTGAAACATTCTTTTTTGCAGCATCCAGAACAAAATTGGTTCCCGCTGGCACAGGTTTTCCCTTTGTAAAGATAGGAGAACGTATTAATCCTTTCGGAAGCAAAAAAATAAGACCCTTTATAGAAAATAAAAACCTGGAGGAAATTGTCCGGGCAGCGGTTGAACAGGAAAAGGCCGGAGCTGATGGAATAGACATTAACCTGGGAATTAGGGGAGAAAAAGAACCGGAATTCTTTAAAAGCGCAGTAACAGAAATTTCAACGAGGGTGAATATCCCCATCTTTATAGATGTAAAAAATCCAGAAAGTATTGAGGCAGCTCTAAAAGCAACTTCAGGAAGAGCGGTTATTAATTCCTGTTCAGCTGAAGAAGAAAGAATGGAAGAGGTTCTTCCTCTGGCTAAAAAATACTCTGCTTCAGTTATAGCAATTGCGATAGATGATAGGGGCGTGGCTGAAGATGTTAAGACAAAGCTTCAGGTGCTTGAAAACTTTCTGAAAAAGGCGGAGTCCTATGACCTTTCTCAGGATAATTTTATCTTTGATCCGGTCGTTCTTTCAGTTTCCACAGGTTCAGAAGGGGTCAAAAATACACTTTTAGCCATAGAAGAGGTAAAACGTAATTTCAACTTGCCTGTTATTCTCGGTCTTTCCAATGTTTCCTATGGTATGCCAAAAAGGAAATGGTTGAACCAGTCATTTTTAGCAATGGCAATATGCAGGGGTGCTGATGCCGGCATATTAAGGGTAGAAAATGAGAAGCTTATGGCAACTCTTTATTCATCTGAATTCATATATGGCAGAAGTAAAAGATTTATGGAAATTTTCACAAAGAAAACTGAAATCCCTGTGGTAAAATCTTCAAAACCAGAAACACAGGAAGATGCTTTAAAAAAGGCAATAATAGAAGGCAGGAAAGAAGAAGCTTACAAAATAACAGTGTCCCTGCTAAATAAAATGGAACCCATGGAAATAATGAACCAAATTCTAATTCCGGCAATGAAGGAAGTTGGAGAGCTTTATGAGAAAAAGATTTACTTTCTTCCACAGCTTATTGCATCAGCTGATGCCATGAAAAGGGCCTCTGCTCTAATTGAAGAAAGATTAAAAAAGGAAGACATACCAAAAAAATGGAAAATAGTGCTTGCCACTGTGAAGGGAGACCTTCATGATATCGGGAAAAATATAGTAAAGGCAGTCTTTTCCAATTTCGGATTTAAGGTAATAGACCTGGGCAAAAACGTGCCACTTGAAAAAATTATTGAAGCAATAGAAAGGGACAGACCCCATGTTGTTGGACTATCCTGCCTTATGACAACAACCCTTGATGAGATGAAAAAGGCTGTAAAAAAGATAAAAGAAAAGTATCCAGAACTCATCGTAATCATAGGAGGAGCCACAGTGAGTCAAAAGCTTGCCAAGGAATTTGGAGCCGACGCCTTCGGAAAGGACGCAGTTGATGCGCTCAAAAAGATTAAATCATTGCTGGAGGAGAAATGAACGTCTGGGAAATATTCAAAAATGACAGTGCTGTTGTTTTTGATGGGGCAATGGGTACATACCTCTATCAGAAAGGCGTCCCAAAAGGCTTTTGTTACGATGAAATTAATATAACCATGCCTGAAGTTTTAAAAACAATTCACAGGGAATATATAGAAGCAGGGGCAGAAATTATAGAAACAAACACCTTTGGCGCTAATAGGTTTGTACTTGAGGAATTTTTTGGGCTCGGCAAAAAAACGAGAGACATAAATTATTTTGGAGCAAGAATCGCAAAAGAGGTTGCAAAGGGTAAAGCATTTGTGGCAGGGTCAATCGGTCCTATATCAAGACCTCATGATGTAATGAAAAAACTCAGTGAGCACGAAGTGGAAGAGATTTTTAAGGAACAAATAACTGCCCTTCTTGAAGGTGGAGTGGACCTTCTTATTTTTGAAACATACAACTGTTTTGACGAATTAGGAATTGGCATAAGAGTTGCCAAGGAAATTGCTCCGGATGTTCCTGTTATAGCATCCATGACCTTTCCCAATCAGTTAAAAACAATCTTCGGAGAAAAGGTTGTGGATGCTGGAGGAAAACTTAACTCAAGTAAAGCTGATGCAATAGGGACAAACTGTGGAAGTGGTCCCCAGGATGTATTTGAAGCCACAAGAATTATACTTTCTATAACGGACAAACCCGTAATTTACATGCCAAACGCCGGACAGGCCAGATTTATTCATGGAAAATTTTTATACCCATCAAACCCGGGATATTTTGCAAGATATGCAGAAAAGGCTGTTAAAATAGGGGCAAAATTTGTAGGTGGATGTTGTGGTACGACTCCCCAGCACATAAGAGAGACCTCTGAAAAAGTAAAAGGATTAAAGATAAAGAAAAGGGTAAAAAGAATAATAATAGAGGAAAAAGAAGAAAAATCCCTGCCAAGCAGGGAAATAAAAACCAGAGTAAAGGAACTTTTAGAGAAGAATAAACTGTTCTCTGTGGAAATAGAACCGTCAAAGGGGGTAATGACTGAGGCCATTTTCAAAACTATAGAAAGGTGGAAAGGAACAGAGATTAATACCCTGAATATTTCCGACTCCCCAATGGCAAGGGTAAGAATGAATCCCTTTGCATTCGCAAGAGCTGTGAAAGACAAATTTCCATTTGAAACAATCGTTCATATGACCTGCAGGGATAGGAACTTGCTTGCGATTCAAGCAGACCTTTTAGGAGCCTCTGCTTTGGGTATAGAAAATATCCTTGCCCTTACAGGTGATCCACCTTCTCTTGGCGATTACCCCTTTGCTACAGGGGTATACGACCTGGATTCGCTTGGCCTTATAGAAATAATCAATTTGATGAACCAGGGAAAAGGGTTTCTTGGAAATCCTCTTGACTCAGGAACAAATTTCCTGGTGGGTGCATCCCTGAACATAAACAGAATAGATAAGGGCGAACTTCAAAGAGCCACTGCAAAAATACAGTCAGGAGCTCGCTTTTTAACCACACAACCTGTATTTGATCCCGATTATCTTGAGGAAATGATGAAAGAGCTGGAAAAATTAAGAGTTCCAATAATAGTTACAGTGATGGTACTTTTGAGTTGGAAAAATGCGGAATATCTCCATTATGAGGTTCCCGGGATTTCCTTACCTGAGTGGGTTCTAAAAAGAATGGAGGGAAAATCTGGAAAAGAGGGGGTAAAAGAAGGGGTAAAAATAGCAAAGGAAATTATTAATAGAATAAAGGGAAAGGTTGGAGGAATTCTTTTAGTTACCCCAATGGAAAAATACAGCCTGGTAGAAGAGTTGATTTAGTAGAGGAAAGGAGAGGAATCCTATTCCTCTCCTTAAGATTGAATTACCTTAACTCAGGCTAAACTGGAAAATACAAAAATAGCAGCCTGTTTTGCTGAAGCTGCTTTCATAAAAGCGCCAATGGAAAGTAGCCCGGCAAATGCAAAGATGGCGAATAGAACCACTGTTATAACAAAGGAAACAGCCCATGCTATAAGAGCCTTTATCCAGTCTGTTGCAAACACATACTTGATAATTACTATGTAAGCAATTATACCGAGCAACCATCCTATCGCTGGTACGAGTCTAAGTATTATCCCAGCTATAAACCCAAGGAATGTTGCGAGAAGAGCCTTTCCAAATCCAGCGTTTTTGATCTGCGCTATTTTCGCTCCAAGCCAGAGGAAAAACGCTGCAACCACAAAAACCACAACCAAAATAAGCAATCCATAGCCTGTAAAAAGGGCAGCAGTACCCATAGTTACCTCCTTCTTTTCCCCTATTATACAGAAAAGGTTATTAAAAGGAAAAAATAAAAAGTAAAGAGGGGCTTTCCCCATAAAAGGGGGACAGACCCCTTAACGGGATTAATTAAAGTTCTCCTTTAAGGTAAAGCTCTATTCCCTTGACTGCTCTGAGTCCATCAGCTATAGCTGAAATGGCATCTGCAACCCTATTAGCAACATCTCCTCCTGCGAAGAGTCCTGGAATAGAAGTCATCTGTCTTTCGTTCACTTTAATTCTGCCCCGTTCTACTTCAAGCTTCTCTTCTATCTCCTCGGGGAGAAAACTCAGATCAGCCTGCTGACCTATAGCCACAATTATTCTGTCCACAACCATTTCGTATTCCTCCCCCTCTATCAAAACTGGCTTCGGTCTTTTTCCCGGGCCTTGATCCACCATTTTTGCCTTTCCGTATACAAGTTTCACCTTCCCTTCAGGCGCATCTTCAACTCTCAAGGGTATTATTTTCTCCCAGATTTCAACTCCCTCTTCCTCTGCTCCTTCAATTTCTTCATGGTCTGCTGGCATATCTATCTTTCTTCTTCGATAAGCTATTGTGACACGAGCCCCCATCCGACGCGAAACTCTTGCCGCATCCATGGCGACATCTCCTCCTCCTATAACCACAACTTCCTTGCCAATTTCCACAGGCTCATTAAAATTAACTTTTCTAAGGAAATCAATAGCATATATAACATTGGGATGCTCCTCTCCAGGAACACCGAGATTCCAGGGCTTCATAAGTCCTACTCCAAGGTAGATGGCATCGTGTCTTTTCATCAGCTCTCTGAATTTTTCAGGGTCAACATAGTAATTGAGTTTCAAATCTGCTCCATGGGAAAGAATGAAGTCAACCTGTTTCTTTAAAGAAGGAAACGGGAAGCGATATTTGGGAATACCTGCCATGGTCATTCCTCCAACTTCTGGCATGGCCTCATAGACGGTTACTTTATAACCTTTTAAGGACAGGTAATAGGCCGCAGTAAGGCCCCCGGGACCAGCTCCTATTATTCCAACTGACTTGTCCTTTGGCTCCTGTTTCCTTACTTTTATAACTTCTTTAAGGTCCGAAAATCTCTCTGTGGCAAATCTTTTAAGCCATCTTATTGCTACAGGGTCACCTTCATGACCTATGGAACAATAGCTTTCACATCTTCTGGTACACACTTTTCCACACAATTCCGCAAAGGGGTTGTTTTCATACATAATATTTACGGAACGCTCGTATTCTCCTGAAGCTATCGCTCTTATATAATCGGGAATGTGCATCCTGTCAGGACATCCAGCTATACAAAGTCCACATCCTACACAACGGTCTGCTTCCTTTCTTGCTTCCTCCTCTGTATAGCCAATCACGACTTCTGCAAAAGATTTTACCCTTTCTCCCGGATCAAGCTCCCTCATGGGGACTCTGTTATAATTGGTCAAGCCATGCTCCTTATCTTTCCTGTAACCTTTTTCTTTATCCTCAAATCCTTTTATGTCATAACCGGGAATGTATACAAAATCCTCAGGGACATCTCTTATCCATATGTACTCATTTGTCATTTTTAAGGAAGTGGTGGGACAGGAATCCACACACAAAGCACACCAGCAGCATCTTCCATAATCTATCCTCGGACGATAACCTGAATCTCCCTTTTTGGCCTCAAATCCTTCTACTTTAACCATATCTATAGCCTCATTAGGACAAACAGCTGCGCAGGTTCCGCATCCAATACATTTTTCAAGGTCATTTACATGAAATCCCCTGTATCTTTCCGCAGCTTCTCTTTTTATCGTGGGGACCAATATAGTGTGGGGCCTGCGAGCAATCTGCCTCCAGGCACCCAGGGGTTTTAGAACTTCTTTAAGACCCATAACTCCCTCCTATCTCTCCATTTCTGGTGGGCATATCTGAAGTGCCACCAGGATCGGAGCAACATCTGCTATATTCTGACCAACGAGAAGCCTTTCCGCCAGTGTAATGCCGTGAATAAATGAAGGGCCCTTCACATGAACCCTGCGGGGCTTATCCGAACCGTCCGTTACCATATAGTATCCGAACTCTCCCCTTGTAGATTCTGATTTTACATAAGTCTCACCGCTGGGAATTTTCCAGTAAAGGACATTGGGAAGTCTTGTAAGGAATTCTCCCTTGGGCATTTTGTCTATTATTTGTCTTATGAGTTTTATACTCAGGTCAATTTCCCTTCGCCTGACGAGAAGCATTGACCATACATCGCATCCTTCCTCGGTTATCACATCAAAATCAAGCTGGTCATACGCCTCATAAGGACTGTCTTTTCTTACGTCAAATGGAAAACCACAGGCTCTTGCCACAGGTCCCGTTATTCCCATCTCCTCAACCCATCCCTTTGGAATTTTTGCGAGACCTTTTAACCTCTTCTGAACCACTGCATTTTCCATTATTATCTCGTCATATTCGGGCAACTTTTTCTCTATCATATCCATTGCTCTGAGTACTTTTTCTTCAAATCCATCTGGGAGATCCTTTCTTACTCCTCCTGGCATAATATAAATATGATAAATCCTGGCACCTGTAAGCTCCTCGAAAAGGTCAAGAATGTAGTCTCTATCACCTATTCCCCACTGAACTGGAGTAGAAAGGCCCATAGAACCTGCTATACCTCCGTACCACATAATAAGCATTTGTAGCCTTGAAAGCTCCAGCACCAGTGTTCTTATCCACTTTGCCCTCTCGGGAATTTCTATTCCTGCAAGCTCCTCCAGGCCTCTTGCAAAATTCTCCTCATTGGTATCAGGTTCAGGCACACAAATTCTGCATACAAGGGGAAAACTTTTAATAAAAATCCTTCTCTCCATCAGTTTTTCAAAGGCTCTGTGGAGATATCCAATATGGGTTTTAGCCCATGTTATGGTATCTCCCTTCAGGAGAAGCTCTATGCTCATGTTTCCGGTTATTCCCGGATGCTGGGGTCCTATAAAGAGTCTCACTTCTTCCTTGCTCATTTTCTTCTCCATTCGTCATATTGTTCGGAAATTTCCTTCCGTATATTTATACCGCTCTTTGATTCCCTTTCCCCGAATCTTTCCATGGAATATTTAAGAGTATCGAAATCCCTCCTCATAGGCGGGATATCGTCCCAGTCCTCCAGGATCAATTCTTCATGCTGGGTGGGGTTCCCTTCAAAATTGACTCCGAACATCTCATGTATTTCTCTCTCATAAGCTTCTGCCTGGGGCCACATCCTGTATATTGTTTCAAAATCAGGCTTCTCCCTGTCCAGCCTAAATTCAACTATTATATTGTCCTTCGTTCTTGAGTTCCACAAAATATAACTCAGCTGGAACTTTCCTTCCTCTATCCAGTCCACATACGAAATGAGAGTAAGGGTCCTGAAACCTTCGTATTCCTTCAGGTAAAAGAGCATGGGGATAAGGTCCTTCTTTGTAGTTTCCACTATAAAGAGATCTTTTCTCTGCTTTTTGAAACCGATAACCTCAAATTTCTTCTTCAATCTTTCAACTAACTCCATCTCTCACCTCACCAGTTATAATTGGGCATTCGCCAGTTCTTAATTATTTTTTTCTGGTTTTCTCTATACCAATCGAGGTTTTCTATGTATTTTTTCCAGCCATCCGCCCTTCCGCTGTCTATAAGTTCCTGAAGTCTTTTAAATCCCGCTAGAATAGCTTCTGGTCTTGGCATGCAACCCGTAACCCATACATCCACAGGAAGATAAAGGTCAAGCTTATTGATGGCATTGTATGAGTCATAGTACATACCGCCGTTTATCGGACAGGCTCCAAGCGCCACTACATATTTTGGTGATTGCATCTGTTCATAAACCCTGATTACTCTCTTTAATGTCTTTACCGTAAGATATCCGCTTATTATAATCACATCTGCTTGTCTTGGGGTTCCAGCCATACGCATTCCAAGCCTTTCTGCGTCAAATCTCGATGTAAATGTGGGACGGATCTCAATAGCACCACATCCTGTTCCGTAGGCGACAACCCACAGTGACCTTGCCCTTGTCCAATCATCGATTCTCTTAAAAACTCCTGAATATGTTAATTTTCCCGGTTTTTCATTAAGGAAATACTTATCCTTATCCATGTTTACCTCACTATATAAATCCTTATTAAATCTATCAGTCCGATAAGTGTAGGCCATGTCCAGAAAAAGGACACAGCTTGCTCGAGCTTGAAGCGTGGAAAAACATTGGTTATGAAAAGTGGCCAAAGGAATATTAAAAATGTTTTAAGAAAGGCCCAACCAAGATTGGTTGCCCCACCAAGAAATAGGTCCATAAAAAGGACATATTTTGCCACAGCGAAAACACTTCTTCCTGAGAACATATATGAAAGAAAAGAAGAGCTGTACTCAGTTGGAGGACCTATCGGAATCTCCTGAGGCGCCATAACAACCTGGAATGGGTAGGACATCATCATACCCAGAAGACTAATAAAGGCTGCTGCTGCTGCGAATGGATGAGTAAAAATATGCCAATGAAGAATTCCTCCCTGCTGAGCACGGACTATTCCTTCCACTGTGGTTGTTTTATCGGCTATCATCAAAACGACCACTGAAACTACAAAGGGGAGTTCATAGCCTGCCATCAGGGACAGACCCCTTGTGACAGCAATAGGAGAATGAGGATGTCCGCTTTCTGCCGCGCCTAAAGCCATACCCAAACACCCAAGAACCATAAAGTACATAATCACAATGAGATCACCGCCAAATGAAAAATTGCTGAGATAGGGATGTCCAACCACGATTGGCACAAGAAGAAAAGTTCCAGCCCCTCCCACAAGTCTGAACATTGGGGCAAGGTAGAACATCACACCATGTGATATGGCTGTCTTTTTTCTGAAGAGTTTCCATACATCTATGAAGTTCTGGAAAATTGTAGGGCCTCTTCGATTTTGCAGACGGGCAGTTATTTTTCTCGAAATTCCACCAAGCAATAAACCATATGCTATTCCTCCCAGAAGTATCAAAAATGCATAAAATATTCTTGCCACCATTATTTCACCCCTGTAAAGAAATAAAAGATTATAATGGAAATCAAAATCACATAAGCTGCGTATGTATTTACATTACCTGTGTATATTCTTCTAACTATCTCAGCAAATGCTGAAATCCACTCGTAAATGCCTTCCCAGATTTTTGTAACCATAGGATAGATAAACCATTTAACTGCCTTGCGAAAGTGATCATAGAGGCCGTAGCCAAAATGCAGGTCTTCAGGGGATTTAGGAACTTCTCCTGAATATCCAACATCCAGCTGTCCCACTTTCTTGACCCTCGCAGAAGTTATTGCAAAGAATATAAGGGCAAGCAGGAAGGAACCCACAAAGAATACCATGAGGAAAAGTGCATTCCAGTGTCCAAGATTTGACACAACTCCAAGGGTTTTTTCATAATGAAATCCGGGGCTCTCCATTCCTGGAATTCCAGCAAAAACTCGGTTTATGGGATCAAGAAGCAGACGTGGAAAAGCACCAAGCACACCAAGGGAGACGAAAAGAATCGCTTCCACAATGGCAAGGGGAAAGGGAACTTCCTTTACATTGCTATTTTCTTCCTGTAACTGCCCCAGAAAAACGCTGTGAAGAATCTTAAAACAATAAAGAAAAGCAACAGTTGAAGCGAGAAAGGTAACAACCGTTATAAAAATCCAGCCTTTTTCTATAAGGGCAGAATACAAAAGCCATTTACCAGCAAAACCTGAAATTGGAGGAATACCAGCAAGGGCAATTATAGCTACAAGGGTTGAAAGAAATGTTAGAGGCATTCTTCTTATAAGCCCTCCCATACGAGGCATGTATGAAGTTCCAACCCTATAGATTATTCCAGCGGCTGCAACGAAAAGCAGCCCCTTAAATATAAAATGATTTACTGTGTGATAAAGTGCAGCATTCCAACCAAGAGGAGAGGCGATTGCTAAACCTATGAGAATGTATCCCACCTGTCCTACCGAGGAGTAGGCAAGAAGCCTTTTAAGATCATCCTGAAATACAGCTATGAGTGTCATAAAGAATGCTGTTAAAGCTCCAAGCCACCCGAGAATGTATCTAAAAGAAGGTCCTGAGGAAATGTTTCCTATCACATAAAGAATTGCAATTAATGAACCGAAAACTCCCATCTTGGATATTATTCCAGAAAGGAGTGGAGTGAATTCATCAGGACTTTCTCCATAGGCATCCCTTGCCCAGACATGGAGAGGTGCTGTCGCCATTTTAACAAGAAAACCTGTTACAAGAAGCAATGGAACCATAATTCCTGCCACCTTGAGATGAGTAAGGGACAGACCCGGAAGCAAGTATATTCCAGCAAGCATAGAATATGCTCCTATTGCACTAAATATGGCGTATATCCACGCAGCTTTTTTTGCCCTGCTTCCCATATTTATAAGAACAAACGAAGCCCAGCTCATTAATTCCCAGAACACAAACAGGGTAAGCCAGTTACGGGCAAGAACAAGTCCTGCCATAGAAAATACAACCACAAGATATGCGGGGTAAAAAGTCCACGAAGTTCTCTTTGATGTGGGATATGTGGCAAGCAGAAGTAAAGCACTTCCTACAAGAACAAGCGCAAGGAAAAATCCATGAAGATTTGCGCCCATTTCGGGGACCATTCTGTATATTCCATACCCAACAACAGCTAATGAACCAGCCCACTGCAGAATTCTGGAAAATCCAAGAATATAAATGGCAATCGAAAAGGCAAGAAGGAGAAGGATTGTAGAGTTAAACATTATCCCCATCTGGGTTGCGAACATTTTCCAGGCCACAAGACCTGCTCCTATAAGCAGAATTGCACCTGTAAGAGGGGCTGCAAGGTTTGTTCCAACCTTTTCTCCTTCTCCCTCTGAAGCTTCCCGAAATAGTCTATAGTAATAGACAATTTCTCCCAATGCACCAACCAAAATAAGACCAATAACCCAGGAGCAATTTTTAGGAATGGCAAAAATCAAAAGAAGTTTCGCCCAGAATCCAGGGAAAGGAGGAACCCCTGTTATAGAAAAAACAGATGTGGAAAATATAAATTTGAACAATGGGTTTTTATTGAGAATTCCTCTCCATCCATGAAGCTGGGAACTTTTTACATTATCAGCCAATAAGAACAAAGAAGACTTTGCAAATGAATGGTTAAATATGAAAAGAACTATGGACGCCCCAATGAGGTGTTTCGAAAAAGCAGGAAGGGTTGGATTAAGGAAAAATCCTGCAGACAGGATTAAAAGCCCCAGCTGAGCAACGGATGAATATCCGAGAAACCTTTTTACATCTTTCTGTCTCCATGCTATAAACTGACTTACAAGATAAGTTCCACCTCCAAAAATCAGTGAAAGTGTAAAGAAGGAGGGAAGTGTCAGGTATGTGCCAGCTTTTAAAAATACCAGATAAAACGCTTTCACGACGGCACCTGCAAGAACCGCAACAACTACAGGGTCAGCTCCCTGATAAACATCAAGTGCCCATCCATTAATAGGGAAAACTTCGAGCTCAATAAGAAGTCCTGCAAGAAACATCAAAAGAATGAGGATATATATCGGTGTTAGAGAAATATTTCTTATCCTTGAGGCTATATCCATCATATTAAGGCTTCCTGTTGCCTTATAAAGAAATACCACACTGAGAAGAATAAAAGTGGAACTTATGGAACCGACCACCATATATTTAAATGCTGCCTCAACAGATTTTTCTGTCTTTGCTGAGGCAACAAGACCATATGCAGCTATTGAAGTTATCTCTATAAAAACAAAGAGATTAAAGAAATCTCCAGTAAAGGTAATTCCCGCAGCACCAAGTGACAGAAGGAGAAAAAGGACCATTATCTTTCCCTGAGGTTCTGGAAATCCCTTTCTCTCCCAGTGGTAAGCGCCTAACAAAGCAATAGTAAATATAAGAAATCCTATTGCAGCTTCTGGTTTGCCAACAAGAAGATTAATTCCAATCGGGGGTGGGAACCCGCCTATCTTTACCAATATTGGCTCGGTTATTCTGCCTGATAAAAATCCGTAAAAATTTGCACCAGCTGCAAAGAAATCGAAGACGAGGGTCAGGAAGAAAAAAAGTCTTGCCCAGAGTTTACTGTAAACCTGAAGTATACCAATAAAGAATGCAGAAGCAAGGGTTATAGCTATTATTAAAATTGGGTTTACCATTTTAACTCCTTGTATTCATCTATTTCTAAAGTTCCCTTTTTTGAATACATAAGCATTACTATAGAAAGAGCCACAGCTGTAACAGCCACGCCTATCACGATAGCAGTAAGTACCAGTGCCTGAGGAAGAGGGTCAACTACCTTTGAGGAAGTATTAAAAAGAAGGTCCTTTACATTTATTATTGGAGCAGTCCTTCCGCGAATAAACCCCAGAGAAACTATTAATAAATTTACCCCTGTATCCATAAGGGACAGACCTATAACAATTTTCATTATGTTTCTCTTAACGAGAACGGCATAAAGGCCTATTAATATAAGGAGTATTGATGCTGTAAAAAAAGCCATTATTCTTCCTCCTTGGTTACCTTATACATATCCGTAATTAGCCCTGAAAGTTCAGCTCCAACCTTAAATCCAATTGCTATATAAATAAGCGGAATCACTCCTGCGGAAAAAAGCCTGTTCCAATGCCCCAGAGGTAATATGTTGTTAGCAAGAAAACTTCCGCCCCAGATAAAACCGGCAAAACCAATAAGAACAAAGATTATTCCTGCAAGCCCCTCAATTGTGGAAAGAGCTCTGTGATTGGGATGGAAGGTGAAGTGGGAAAGTAGCATAAGCATTACTGCAGAGGCTATAACTGTTCCTCCCTGAAAACCTCCCCCAGGTGTTAAATGTCCATGAATAAATATATACGCTCCGAAAAGAATTAATAGCGGATAAAGAATATCTGAAGCAGTTTTTAAAGTTAGGCTTGCTTCTATTCTTTCGTACTTTTTTCGGCATTTACATGTTGCCAGGAGAAAGGCAAGAGCAGTGGCTGCCAGAAATAGGACTGTAACCTCTCCGAGAGTATCAAATCCCCTATAGTTAACAACTATAGAAGTGACAAGGTTTGAAGCCCTGTTTTCTTCTATTCCTTTGTCAACATAATGTCTAGAAACGCCCCAGCGTTCCTCGCCGAAAGGAAATACCGATACAATTTTTAACATAAAAAAACCAAGGATCAAGAGAAAGGCTATGGCTATTAATTTTCTCATTTTTCGTACCTCTCGGTTTTTCTTATAGCAATGATGAAAATCAGAGTGGTCAGTCCAGCACCTATAGCGGCCTCTGTCATTGCAACGTCAGGTGCTTGAAGATAAAGATAGACAATGGAAGCCACCAGTGAAATGAAGCCTGAAGCTATAACCGCTGCAAGAAGATCTTTGGTTTCAACTACATATACAGCCAGGATTAACATAAGCACAAGAAGAAAAATCATAAAATATTCAAGAATCATTTTCTTCCTCCTTAAATCCCTTTTCCTTGTCCTCTGCATACCTATCAAGGACAGAGCCTTTTGTTAGTGGAATGCCGAAATTGTGAGAAGCCCTTGCAAGGGAATGAGAGGAAACAGGATTTGTAAGCAGTATGAAAAGAGAGATTATTAAAGTTTTAAAAAAATACTGGGGGTGATAAATTCCAACCCCCATTATAATTGAAAGTGCACCAAGAGTTGTTGCTTTAGTGCCAGCCTGCATTCTATTGTACACATCCGGCATTCTTATAATTCCTATACTCGCAAGTAAAAGGAAAAGTGAACCAATAAATATGAGAACTTCACCTATAACTTTGTAAATCATCACACACCTCCTTCCAGATAGCGGGCAAGTGCTACTACCCCAAGAAAAGCAAGGACAGCATAAACAAGTGCCACGTCCAGGAAAATTGCCCTATGGAAGATTTGTGAGAAAAGAACTATCATAGCCGTGGTGATTGTAGTGGAAGTATCCAGTGCTACTGCTCTATCAGAAATTGTAGGTCCTATTATAAGCC
>JAGHBF010000075.1 GCA_021161165.1 Candidatus Aminicenantota bacterium | reverse complement strand
GCTTTTTGACATATCATTTAGCAATAAACACGAGAGACTTATGAGAAGGGGAAAATTATTGCTGGATATTAATATTGTAACCGGATTCAGATATTATAAGTTTTCATCGGAGCTGCCCAGCCTTTATCAATTTTATTTTGGATTTACATTAAATCCCGGATATAACATAGCCACTTTTGGTGGGGACAAAGATTTTGAAGAATAAAGATTAAATAACAAGAAGGGGGAAGAGGTGTTGAGTTTATTATTTTTCCTGTTTTTAAATTTGAATCAAAGAATAGGTCCTCAATTTCATTATTTAACATCCTATTCCCCGGCCAGGTATTTAGGACCTATTGTTTGGAACAGGAGGCCCACAATGAAATGGAATTTTAAAAAAGTTTACAAACTTCCGAATGTCAAACTACCAGAGCTTTCTCTTGAAGAAGCCCTAATTAACAGAAGGTCAAGAAGGAGATATTACAGGGCTAAAATTACACTTGAGGAACTATCAGGTCTTTTATGGGCAAGCGATGGAGTTAATCTGGAAACGAACGGCCTTTTCTTCAGAACCGCCCCCTCTGCAGGCGCTCTTTATCCTATTTACATTTACTTCATAGCAGACAATGTAGAAGGGATAGAGGACGGACTTTATGTTTACCTGCCTGAGAAAAACAGTGTGGGCTTGCTGAAGGAAGGTAATTTCAGAAAAGAAAGACTAAATTTCTCCCCTCAGGGGGACATCATTTCGAAGGCACCGGTAGTGCTTATGCTTGTGTCTTTCTTTGACAGAGTTACATGGAAATATCTGGATAGGGGTTATCGTTTTGCTTACATTGAAGCTGGAAACATCTCTCAAAATATATATCTTGTCTGTGAAGCCTATAAATTTTCCACAGTCGCAATAGGAGCCTTCTACGATACTTATGTCAATTCTTTGCTTGAATTAAGCGGAAGAGAAGAAGGGGTTATTTTAATTCACCCAATAGGGCGCAGGCCTGATTAAAACCTTGACCTGCAAAATTGAAACTGTTATTAATACTCTCTTATATTTTTGAAAGGAGTATCGAATGAAAAAAAATAAACTTGAACTGCAGGTTAATGAAGCCAGAGAAGAAGTAAAAGGCTGGATAAGAAAACTCGGAATAAAAAGAATTCCCCCATGGCTTCCCAATTTTATTACACTATCAGGGATTTTTGTCACCCTCTGGGCATCTTATTATATAACTACAGGACACTTCTCCTCAGCTTTTATAGTGTTTATAGCATCCCAATTCCTTGATACCCTTGATGGGGCATTTGCCAAGCAATACGGTTTGGTTTCGAAAGCCGGAGCGTTTATTGATTCCAGCTCAGACAGATTAAATGAATTTCTCTGGTATATTTCGTTTTCCTATTATTTCTACAGGATAGGGAAAGAATGGGTTGTGTTTTTGCTATTTACCACAATGTTCTTTGCATTCATGATCAGCTACACAAGGGCAAGAATAGAAGGGCTTGGGGAAGAATGCAGGGTCGGTTTTTTCCAGAGAGTCTTCAGAATATATGTTATGAGCACAGTAATAGTTGTAATTATATATAGCGTTCCTCTCGCCATATATATTATATGTTTCCTACTAATTGGTTCAATCGTAACAGTTATACAAAGATTAGCCTATGGAGTCAAAATTCTAAAAGGGAAGAATTTTTAATTGTTATAAAAGGTTTTTATTTGAGGGTTTTTCTAAATCATAGTTTAAAACTAATAAACCTTCACGGGGAAAAACCCAAACTTTTAGAATATATAACATTTTTTTAATGCTGCTCGGGATTTTTTAATTTAAAGGCCTGGATATTCAGCCACGAACAATTGAAATTGTTGCCTCTATTATTTTACGAGCTATATCCCTCTTGGACGATTCAGGCAATTCTTTAATATTGCCGTCTCTGAAAATTAAATAACCCTGATTTGTATCCGACTCAAAGCCTCTTCCCCTGCCTACCGGATTCACAAAAATCAGGTCCGCACCTTTTTCAAATAATTTCTTTTTTCCCTTTTCAAGAAGGTCATCAGTCTCTGCAGCAAAAGCCACTATAATCTGACCCGATTTCTTGTTTGGTGCGATTTCCCTCAAAAGGTCAGGTGTGGACTCAAGCTCAAGAGTTATATTTTTTCCCCTTCGTATCTTACCTTCATATCGACGGGAAGGTCTAAAATCACCTACTGCAGCTGCCATAAAAAGGATATCAAAATCATGTTTTTTTATCCCTGCTCTTAGATCCTCTAAGGTTTCAAACCTTTCAGTTTTTACAAAGGTTTTCTCCTTTGAAGAGGATGAAAGAAGGAGTGTCACATCTGCCCCCATATATGCAGCCTCTTCAGCTATAGCAATACCCTGTTTACCCGAAGAAGGATTTGATATAAATCTTACTGAATCCATGAATTCTCTGGTTGCCCCTGCAGTAACGAGAACTTTTAATCCTTTCATTTCCTTTCCAAGAGCTGATAGGACCTCAAAAACTATTTTTGCCGGTTCCGTAAGCCTTCCCTTTCCATGTTCTTCGCAGGCGAGATATCCTTCCTCTGGTTCTATTATATGCACTCCATCTTTTTTCAAAATTTCCAGGTTCCTTTGAGTGGCGGGATGAAGCAACATCCCTTCGTTCATGGCAGGGGCTACGAAAACTGGTTTTTTACAGGCAAGATAAAGAGATGAAAGGAAATCATCCGCTATTCCATGGGCAAATTTAGCAATAATATTGGCTGTAGCTGGCGCTACGAGAAGGGCTTCTGCTTCATCACAGAGCCTTATGTGCTCAAGACCATACTCAAGATCCTTAAACTGACCTACAATCACTTTTTCCCCCGAAAGAGCAAGGAAAGTAATGGGTGAAATAAACTCCGTAGCATTTTCTGTCATAACTACTTTTACGCTCCAGCCCTTTTTCTGAAATTCCCTTAGAATTTCTGCTGCTTTGTAAGCTGAAATTGACCCTGAAACTCCGAGAATTATTTTTTTCACAGCATCTCCTTTATTTTATTCATCATTCTTTCTGTCCTGAGCCTTTCTCCTTTGATTATTGCTGTTACCCCATCCACCGCTTTTTCAAGTTCATCGTTTATTACAACATGGGTAAACTCTCTGTACATAGAAATTTCCCATTCTGCAACTTTTAATCTCTTTTTTATTTCAAGGTCTGTGGTATCCTTTCTGTTCCTGAGGCGGTTGGAAAGTTCTTCCATTGACGGAGGGAAAAGTAGAATTCTTATACTATCAGGAAATAATCTTTTTATACTCATGGCTCCCTGCACATCAATATCAAGAAGAACATCTCCTTCTTTAACCCTTCTTTCCAGCTCCCTTTTAGATGTTCCGTAAAGGTTTCCGTAAACCTCTGCCCATTCAATGAACTCTTCCTTTTCTATCATGTCTTCAAATTCTTCTCTTGATACAAAATAATATTCCCTTCCATGCTGCTCTTTTCCTCTGGGTTTTCTGGTTGTGTGAGAAATTGAAAAGCTGAGACCATCTAATCTTTTCATAACTTCTCTGACCACTGTGGATTTTCCCACACCTGATGGACCTGAAACTACAATAAGCATTCCTTTACTCATCGGGAATATCCTCTTCTATTCTCATT
>JAGHBF010000045.1 GCA_021161165.1 Candidatus Aminicenantota bacterium | reverse complement strand
CCTTAAAACCGAGAAGAGGTATTAAGATTATTCCAAGAATCAACCCCGCCAGAGCCGAGCCAAGAAGGTCGAAAAGATAAAGCTTTGAAGCTTCCGTCTTCTCCGAAATAAAAGCAAAACTTCCTCCCTCAAAAAACCCAAGGACAAAAAACAGAACATAAAACATAACCACTGAAGAAGGGAAAAAGACCAGCATTAAAGGGATTAAAAGGAGGAAAAAGGGGGAGATTCTTTTCCTGAATAAAATTGACCCGAGACCAAGGGAAAGCATAATAATTCCAGCAAGAAGGCTTATCTGCAAATATATATACCCATATTTATACTGGAAAAGAAGAAAAAGGAGAAGTTCGGTGGCAAAAGCCGAAAAACTTATTGTCCCCATGAAAAGGGATGGACTTCTGAAAACAAAGGGAAGCACGCCGACTACTATAAGAACTACTACCCATAATGGAGATGTTTTAAAAAGTGGGAAACCCGGAAAGTAATGACGCAACCATTTTACAAGGCTGTAAATATAAGTAACAGGTCTATCATCCCTGTTCAAAGTTCCCCTGACCAGTGCTTGCCTCAATTTGTCCATTTCAATTGGATTGGTTTCAAAGGAAAGTTGGACAGGAAAATAAAACTCAGGCGTTATGGAATTTGCAGAAAGAAAACTCTGATAAGATTGTGGAGAAATTTCAAAATCTTCTTTCGAACCTATAAGCACAAGCTCTTCTCCTGGAATTACTTTGACGAAGGGGAAGGTTTCTTTTAAGGAAAAATAAACCGAACTTAGAATTCTTGAATCAACATCGGAATAATAATTTCCACCAGGAAAGGAAAGAGATACCCGTCTTGCTATTTTGCTGAGGCGGGAAAAAAACTCCACGGTGTAAAACCTTGAAGAAGATGAAGTTGTAGGAGGCGGAAGGTCAATAATGACAAAGTCAAATCTTCGATTCGTCTCATTGACAAATTTTCTCCCATCGTCCATTACTATTACAGAAGGGGATATTTTAAATATACGAGCCGCAATCTCAGCCAGCACTGGATTCGGTTCAACATAGGTAACGCCTATTCCATTTACTCTTTTTAAATACTTCAGACACCTACCACCTCCCCCTATCAACAGAACTTTATAATGTTTCCTGACACCCTTAGAGGTATCGCGAATTTGGAGAAGGGAAAGGTACGCAAGCTTTTCAGCTGGAGATGGTGGATAATCATAAAGCTTCTCCCCATTCTCCCAGATCGTGTAAATTCCATGATAGGAGGAGAGTGTAATTTTTCCGTAAGGCGACTCTTTTACATATTCTATCTTCAATGGATGAAAAACCTTTTCCCAGGTAACGTTCTCTATCAAGATAAGGGGAACAAAGAGGATTAATGAAAACAAAGCCTGTAACCTCAGCCTGTAAACAAAAACGAGCATTCCGAAAATCGTCATTATAAAAAACGCTGAAATGTAAGACGGAAACCTCGGCAAAAGCAACAAATAAAGCAAGAGTCCTGAAAGGAATGATCCTATGGCATCTCCCCCATAGACCAGCCATGGATTTTTAAACTCCCTCACAAGAGCGGAGAAGAACCCTCCACTTACAAGAGAAAATGGAACCACAAGGGCGAGAGCTATAATAAACACTCTCAGAGGAGGAAGCTGACCGGGGACATAAACACTAAGTCTCATCGAAGGCCTAAAAACAAGCAAAGAGAAAAGAAAAAGAGGGGGAAAATAAAGAAATAATCTTTTGTAATTTATCTTCCTAAAAAAATATGCTCCCAATCCTACAGAGATGAGGTAAACAGTAAAATAGAGGGAAATAATTACTTCATTTTCTGGAAGAAGTGAAAGAATTTCTCTTAAATATATTATCTGGGCTGCAAAAGATACAAAACCAGCGGATATACTAAGACCAAACGCCCGGTATAGGTTCCCCACAGTATTCACATTTTCCATTTTTAATATGAATTTCCTTTATTTCATAACCTACTCTCTTAATTATAGTTTTTCCGCACCTGGGACAATATGTAGATTCTCCGGGATGTCCGGGGATATTCCCCACGTACACGAATTTTAGACCTTCAGACATTGCAACTTCCCTTGCAGACTCCAGGGTTTTTACAGGAGTGGCCGGAAGATTTTTCAACATGTACATAGGGAAAAACCTGGAGAAATGAACAGGCACATCCCTTCCCACTTCCCTCACAAGCCAGCGGCTCATCTTTCTTATGTTATCAAGATTATCATTCAGCGTAGGAATCACAAGATAAACTATCTCCAGCCATTTTCCGCTTTTCGCTGCTGCCACTATGGCATCCAGAACCGGTTTCAGATGACCTCTTACTATCCTCTGATAAAATTCCTCTGTGAACGCCTTGAGGTCTATTTTAATCCCATCCATTGCACTTACTATGTCCTTCCAGGGTTCAGGCAAAACATGGGCTCCTGTAACTATTACATTCCTTATGCCTCTCCTTGAAGCTTCCCTTGCCGTATCAAGCATATATTCAGCAAAAACTATGGGCTCCGTGTAAGTATAGGCAATTATTGGAGCATGATACCTATATGCCAGTCTTGCTGTTGCTTCAGGAGGGAGATTTAGCGATCTTACCTGTTCAGGCCTTACCTGGGATATCTGCCAGTTCTGACAGAATTTACAATTGACGTTGCATCCCGCTGTAGCTATAGAAAACGCCTGTTTGCCTGGAAGGAAATGAAATAGCGGCTTTTTCTCAATTGGATCTAAAGCAACAGTTACCGGTCTTCCATAAACAAGGGTAACATACTTCCCTCCTCTGTTTTCCCTTACACCACAATAGCCTCTCTCTTTATCTCCCACAATACACTCTCTTGGACAAAGAAGACATTGAACTCTTCTTTCCGGAAGTTTTTTGTAATAACGAGCCTCATGTGATGAAAGTTCATAGGAAAAGGTAAGCCCCTGAGCATTTAGCTTTGTGAGCTCTAATGAAGGAAAAATCAGAGTTCCCCCTATTATTTTTATAAAATCCCTTCTTTTCATAGCTCCACCACTTCATATTTAGTACTGCCAAGACCCATTTTTTCTGCGGTGTAAATCCATCCAGGTTCTCTACCTTCCTCTTTAAGAGAAGGCAATCCTGCTGAGGCTCTGAGTTTTTCTATGAATTGCCAGCCAAAATGGTCCACTGCAACAGGGTCCTGACCTAAAATTATAATTCCGGGTCTCACATACCACTTAGAATGATAAGCTGGCCCCCTGTGAAACTGAGCTTTTGTAGCATCTATAATAGAGAAACGATGTTTTGTAACAATCGGTTCGCAGGAAAAGAGTTCAGGGATGAAAGGGTCGCACCCGTTATCATGGTATTTGTTGGGATTATGAATTGTACCATAGTAATTCTTCATGGAAAGAGTGACACCTGCAATATCATGGTCCTTCAGGACAGCCATGGATACAGATTCATCAGCAGCCATCTGAATCCTCGAAAATCTCGATCCAATCTCTCCTTTTACAATCAGAGCCTCATCGTACCCAATCCTTGGAGAATCAGTTGCAATGATTTTAAGACTGCCCCTCCTCTTGAGCTTGTATCCTGCATGCTTCATTTCCCTCTCAGTTCTATCCCAAACAATTACACTATCCGCATCTCTGTTCAGCAATATTTGAGAAAGGGAATAGGATAGTTCAACGGAAGTGGAAATCATTTTTCCCGAAAGAGTGTTCACTTTTAAAGACACAACTCTGCCACTGAAATATTTCCTGAGGCATTTTTCGGAGTCAGAACATAAAGCAGAAAATCCTTTCAACAAGGAGGATGTAAAATCTCCTCTTTTTACTTTGACTACTGCTACCCTCACATAAATATTTTAACTCTTTATTTATCACCTTTGTCATATTTTAGTTCGTGTTATAATGAAACCATGAGGTTTCTTGGTATTAATGGCTCTTATAGAGAAAATGGTCTCAATGAAAAAATGCTGGAATTCCTGAAAAAGGAATTTGAATCTAAGGGACATTCTTTTGAAATTATCAATCTGAGAGAATTCCGTATAGAACACTGCAAGGCCTGCGTTTCTACTGATTTAAAATCATGCACACCAGAAAAATGCTACGAAATAGGAGACGACTTCCAGAAGCTCGCTTCAAAAATAATAGATAGTGATGGGGTCATATTCGCAACTCCATCTTATTGGTACGCTCCATCTGCTGTAATGTGGGCATTGATAGAAAGATTGACCTCCCTGGAAAATACTCCTGTTAAGTACCTTGATGGTAAGCCAGCAGCTGTCATTTCAGCTGCTGGAGAAGATGGAGCCCAAAGTGCAATAAGTTCTATAATAGTACCCCTTATCCATATGGGTATGATAATAATACCCTATGGAATGACATATTTGTCCGGTAAGGATGATGACCCTGAAACTCTGGCCTATCTTGGAAGGATAGTAAAAAATATGATTTTTGCAGCCAGTAAGATACCACCACATTGCTGGTGGGAAAATAGGGAGGGAACATGCCTGTCCTCAACTATACATCAAGAGAGCTAACAACAAAAATAGTGTATTATGGCCCTGCATTATCAGGCAAAACTACCAATGTAAAGAAAATTTCTGAGATGATTCCAGAAAAACGCAAGGGGAAAATGGTAACTCTCCCGACAAAAGAAGATAGAACTCTGTTCTTTGATTTTCTACCCTTTTCACTTGAGACCAAAACAAAATATAAAGTGAGAATACAGCTATACACAGTACCCGGACAGGTGTTTTATGAATCAACAAGAAGGCTTGTGCTTCAGGGCGCTGATGGGGTTGTCTTTGTAGCAGACTCTCAGAAAGAACTCCTTGACAATAATCTGGAAAGTCTTGAAAGTATGAAAAAAAATCTCAAACTGAATGGTCTTGATTATACAACAATTCCTTTAGTCCTTCAGTATAACAAGAGAGACCTTCCTAACATTCTTCCAGTAGAAAAACTGGACATCATACTTAACGAACTCGCAAGACCTTCCTTTCCGTCTATAGCAATAAGGGGTCAGGGAGTATTAGAAACTCTTTCAGAAATAGTTGAACTAACCCTTAAATCTCTCAAGAGGAAATATACCATCCTTGAAGACATGAACATTCCTGAGCTTATGCAGGATTTTTATGCATGCTTTAAACAAGAACCCCAGGTCAAAGAAGAAACGCCTTTCACTTTCGATAGAGAAGAAAAAAAGGAAAATATTGAGGGAAAATTCCTCGGGTTTAAAGAATCAACTGTGGTAAAAAATCTCCCAGAAGAGGAAGAAGCCACCCCAACAGGGGAAGAAGAAATTATAGAAATTCCGGAAGCCCGAGGGAAGAAAACCTCAGCCAAGGAAGAAAAAACTGATTCTTACAAAAAGGAAGAACTCTTTAAAGACTTCCAGGAAATTAAAGAAGATGAAATTAGTTTTGAAGAAAATTTTGCGCTGGAAAATGATGGTATTTTTCCTGAGGAAAAGGAAGAAATTATAGAAGAATTACCTTCTGAACCAGTAGAAGAACTACCTGAGGGAAGCCCGTATGAGGTGTTACCCGAGGAATTTCCGGAAGAAAAGGAAAAACCTCATCCTATGAGAAAAGAAGTCTCTGAGGCTGGAACAAAAAGTGAAAAGACAAAAGAAAAGATTATAGAAATCCCTGCGGGAGAAGGAATCAGTGAAATTCCGATAAAACTTCAGTTAACTGCTAACCAGGATTTAGAAGTAATAATTAAACTCAAAATTGAAGTCAAGAAAAAATAAATACGAAACCTAAACCAGAACAAGCTGAACAGGGTCTCCGATTCCAACTTTTAGTATATCCTTTGCAGACCTCATTTTTGCTCCTATTTCAAAAAAGCCCATGCTGTTTATAAGTATTCCCAGTTCATCCTTTGCCAGTTCATCAAAAGTGTTAACCTTTTTGGAAACTCTGAGGTCCTTTATTATTGCAAAGGAAATATTTCTACCTCCCAGATCTTCTGGCCTTATATTAAGGGCAAGGTTTCCAAATCTATCTATATGAATGACAATCCCGTTTAATATGTTTCCTTGAAGCTTTGGTTGAGGGAGTCTAAACCTCCTATAATCCTCAGTTGGCTCTCCTATCCTTTCTATTGGTATGCCTCTCGAAAGCCATGCCGCTATAGGAGCCATCTTATCTCTTGCCTCAAAGGTTCTGCTTGGATTCGGAAGGAACAGGTGATCGGATGTTATATCGTAAACTGTGTACATTTCACTGAACTGATACACAGGAGCAAACACACCATTGTCCGGACCTATATAATACTTCCCATCTGCGGAGATAAGTATAATTTTTCTTTCGGTTCCCACCCTGGGGTCCACCACAGTGAGAAAAATTGTTTCCCTGGGGAAATAATTCATAACTCCCATAAGAATGTAGGCCGCTGAAATGGGATGGAAGGGCATGACTTCATGAGTTATATCAACTATTCTTGCCTCAGGATTTATAGAAAGTATAACCCCTTTCAATGCACCAACATAATAGTCCCTTTCTCCAAAATCTGTTATAAGCGCAATGGTTCTCATGGAATAAATATAATATACTCCTTAACAGGATTCAAGAAATCTTTGACATAAAATATCCCCATGTTTTATAATGGCCAACCATGAAAAGAATATTATTCTTAATGCTCATTGCAGCAGGATTAGCGGCAGAAGGTGTTAGATTTAACCTTAACAATTATTCCCTCTTCTACAACCTTGAATACAAAGATAATCCATATTACGATGGGAGAACCTTCTTCGGAGACAATCTCGAGGGTTATTTTACGTTTAAAATTAACGAAAAGGTTTCCTCTGATATAGGTATAATTCTCTGGAGATTCTACGGGGGAAACAGACAAATACTTCCTTACATTTCTTTTTCATTCACTCCAGAACCATGGATAACCTTCGTTTTTGGAAATTTAAAGAGATTTCATGGACTACACAGGGCTATCTTTTTTGATACCCTTTACTATGAAAGGCCTGCTGAAAGAGGATTTCAGTTCCTTCTAAATGGCAAAAATGCACGTGCTGATATCTGGATAAACTGGCAGAGGGAAATGAGGGTGCTTACCCAGGAAAAATTCGATGTGGGAGGGATTTTCAATTTACAAGCCGAGCCTGCGTTCTTCAAATTGCAATACCACTACATCCACTATGGAGGGGAATATCTGGAACACCATGTTGGCCCAAGAGATGAAACTGCAATAATGGGTCTTGCTGGAATAAGTATTCCCGATACATTTGCTGGAAGTGTTGATGTTACTATGGCATATTTTCTCTCCTTCTATATACCGGACAGATGGCTCAATACAATGGAAAAGGGTAAGGGAATAGAGGGAAAAATACTGTGGAAAAACCCTGTTTTAAATATATTTGCTTCCTACTGGAAAGGAAATGACTTTTTTCATGAGGACGGGGATCCCCTTTACCAGGCAAAAAAACTTGTGGTTTTTGGCTTGGAAAAGGAATTCAGGCTAAAGAGCTTTATCCTGAAGTTTGTAATAACAACAGGCTGGGTAGATGGAATCTGGGTACCTTATCAAAAAATAGAAGCTCTCTGGAGCTGGGAAGGATTGAAGTTTTAATCCCTCAGAGAACAGGCAGATATTTTTCTATTTCATAAGCAGTAACTTTTCTCCTGTATTCATCCCATTGTGCTTTTTTAGAGGCAACCAGTTTCTCAAAGGCACTTTCTCCAAGAACCTGCCTTGCGATACTTCCATTTCGTGCCTCCATTATAGCCTCTATAAGGCTTCCAGGAAGAGAATTTATTCCCTTTTCAATCCTCTCATTAGAGGAAAAAGCATAAACATTTTCCTCCCTCGCAGGAGGAAGTGGATATTCTCCCTTTATTCCTGCAAGTCCTGCTGCTAAAAGAACAGCAAAAACAAGATATGGATTGGAAGCCGGATCAGGAGAGCGATATTCTATTCTCATGGAAGATTTTTTCTCCACCGGAATTGCTGGGACTCTTATCAGTGGGGACCTGTTGTATCTACCCCAGCAGATATAAACCGGAGCTTCATATCCAGGGACTAATCTTTTGTAAGAATTTATCCACTGATTTGTAATAAGGGTTATCTCCTTGGCATAGTTAAGAAGGCCAGCCAGAAAACCTCTTGCTGTATCTGACATATGGTATGGGTCATTTTCATCGAAAAATGCATTTTCATTCCCTTTAAACAGAGACTGGTGAATGTGAAGACCGCTTCCATTTATTCCTTCTATTGGTTTGGGCATAAAAGTGGCGTAATAACCATTTCTTTCTGCCACATACTTAATGATAAATTTTGCAGTTATTAAAGAATCTGCCATAGTAAGAGCATCGCTATATTTAAGGTCAAGCTCGTACTGAGAAGGAGAACCCTCGTGATGGAAATATTCCACCTCAATTCCAACAGAATCAAGAAGATCCACAGTCTCTCTAAGCAAAGCTTCTCCCGTATCAGGAGGGACATAATCAAAATATCCATTATAATCTATAAACTCAGTGTTTTTCTGAGATTTAAAATAAAAAAATTCCAGCTCAGGGCCCACATAATAGGAAAAACCTTCCTCCCTTGCTTTTTCAAGCATTCTCTTAAGTATCCTTCTCGGGGCATCTTCATAACATGTACCATCCGGGTTCTTGATATCGCATAGCACTCTGGCTATCCTGAAATTTCCTTCTCCAACAGGAAGAACCCTGAAGGTAGAAAGGTCAGGATAGAGAAACATGTCGCTTTCCTCAATTCTTCTAAACCCCCTTATAGAGCTCCCATCAAATGAAGCTCCCCATATTAAAACATCATCCCACCGACTAACAGGAATTGAAACACTTTTTAGACTACCTTCCAGGTCTGTAAACCATAACTGAACAAATTTGACCTTTTCCTTTTTAATAATATCCCACACTTCTTTAGACTCCATTGCTTACCCCTTTTTAGGAATTATATTCTTAAAATTGCCTTTTTTAAAGAATTAACAATTTTTTTAACGTCGTCTTCTTCCATCCATGGGCCAATAGGAAGGGCAAGAAGCTGAGATGAAATTTTTTCTGTTTCGGGAAAATCTCCTTTTTTATATCCGAGATACGAAAAAGCAGGCTGAAGATGGAGAGGAACCTGGTAATAAACCCTGGAGGGAACCCCTTCTCTTTCCAGTTCTTCCCTTAATTTGTCTCTTTCTGGATGCAAAATAACAAATAGATGATACACAGATTCAACGCCATCAGGGATCTGTTGAACTTTTATTTCTTCCATATTGGATAGTTCTTCCAGATAAATTGCAGCGAGCTTTTTTCTTTTTTCATTCCATTTATCAATATACTCCATTTTCTTCAGCAAAATTCCTGCCTGTATTGCATCCATTCTCCCATTTTCACCAATAAAAAGGGAGTAATATGTTGCCTTTTGTCCATGGTTTTTAAGCATATACACTTTTTCTGCTATTTCGCCTGAATTAGTTGCCACCGCTCCTGCTTCTCCAAAGGCAGAGAGGTTTTTTGTGGGATAAAAGCTGAATGTAGAAGAAGTACCCAGAGACCCTGCTCTCTTTCCTTTATACAGCGCCCCATGAGCCTGAGCCGCATCCTCTATTACATGAATCCCATACCTCTCACCTATCTCATTTATTCTATCCATATCAGCGACTGAGCCGAAAAGATGAACTGGAAGGATTGCTCTGGTGTATTCCGTTATTGCCTCTTCTATTTTTTCAGGATCAATTAAAAAAGTATCTGGCTCAACATCAACAAAAACAGGTTTTGCGCCCAAAAGCGCCACTGCTTCCGCAGTAGCAATAAAGGTAAGGGGAGTTGTAATAACCTCATCTCCCTCCTTTATACCAAGAGCCCAGAGAGCATATTTAAGAGCATCTGTTCCTGAACTTACAGAGACAACGTGTTCAACACCAAGCCAGCGGGCAAATTCCCTTTCGAATTCATCAACGAAATGGCCGCCAACATACCAGCCTGTTTCAAGGACCTCTTCAAAAACTTTTCTAATCTCCTCTCTTAACCGGTTTTCTTTTACTCTTAAATCCATAAATTTCATTAGCCAGGCTCCTTTTTTAATAAGGTAAAGATTATACTATAATAACTATCCGAGTGAAAAAATGAGGGGTAAAAGGTTATATACAAACTCACTAAGAGACCTTTTTTATTTATCTCTTCCCACATTTCTGTCTTTTTTTCTCCAAAACCTTTATTCCCTTGTTGACATTTTCTGGATTTCTAAACTCGGAACAGATGCTATAGCTGCTATTTCTCTCGCCTCTATAGCAACTTTTATTGTTTTCACCCTGTCCCAGACAATAGCCGTTGGAACCACAGCCTATGTGTCACAGTTTAAGGGAAAAAAAGATTGGGACAATATAAGAGAATTTTCGACCCAATCCCTGAGCCTCGCCGTATATGGAGGAATCCTTCTGGCAATCCCAATTATTGTCTATCCCAAAATCATTATGGTTATAATGGGAGCAAAAGCCCAGGTTATAAACATAGGTTCTTCTTACCTTGTTCCCTTAGCCTTCTTTATTCCAATGTTTATGATAAGTTTTGCCATAAATGCAGTCTTCAGAGCAACAGGAGATACTTATACCCCTATGGTAATACTTACAACATCCAATCTTCTTAATATAATTCTCGACCCTATTTTCATCTTTACCTTTAAAATGGGAGTTAAGGGTGCTGCTATTGCAACGGGAATTTCTTATTCTATAGCCTTCTTATATGGACTTTATAAATTAATAAAATTCCTTGAGATAAACCCATTCAAACCCCACAGGCCTGATTTTTCCCTTGGATGGAAGATTTTAAAAGTGGGAATCCCTTCTGGTATTCAGTTTACCATTATGAGCCTGACAATGTTCGTGCTTCTCAGGATTGTAGCAAGCTATGGATCTGAAGTTGTAGCAGCAGTAGGAATTGTAGGAAGACTTTTGAATTTCCTCAGGATACCTACTATGGGCTTTGCGATATCAGCATCTATAGTATGTGGACAATATCTGGGTATGGAAAACTTTAAGGAAGCTGAAAAAACCATTATCAAAACTATTATCCTTAACGAGATAGTTATTATTACCCTTCTTGCTTTAATATTTCCCTACGGAGAGCAAATTCTTCTTCTTTTTTCAAAAGACCCTGCAGTTCTTAAACCCGGTATTGAAGTTTTCAGATTTTTCATGTTAACCCAGCTCTTTGTTGCCATTAATATAACGATTTCCTCATCATTTAGGGCGGCAGGTGATACTTTGCCACCTCTTTATATATCCATAGTCAGATTGATTTTACTTTCCATAATAGCGCCTGTTCTCGGCAAATTATTCTCTTTGCGGGGTATATGGGAAGCTCTTGTTATATCCGCTTTCCTCTCCTCTATACTTTCTCTAATATTCTTCATAAAGAGGGACTGGAAAAAGAGAGCCGTAACCATAGGATTCAAAATGAGAATGGAAGCTCAAAAGGAGGTATAGATGAGATTCGGTGATGAAATTCAAAATTTGGGAAAGGAAGGTAAAAGACATAAGCCCATAATTAAAGCTCCCCCTGCAGTAAAAGCTGGAGAAAATTTTGAGATTAAGATAAAAATAGGAGAAAAACCCCATCCAAATACTTTTGAACACCACATAAGGTGGATTCAAATTTTTGTAAAACCTGAAAACAGACCTATGATCTATGGTGGAAATTTTGAATTTGGTCCAAATGTATTGGTTCCAGAAATCACCCTGAAAATGTGCCTTGACAGAACGTCAACTATATATACCCTTTCATACTGCAATATACATGGAGTCTGGGAAAATTCCATAGAGATTAAGATAGAATCCTGAGGGAAAATCAGGAATTTTCACTGGTTACTTTATCCCCAGTCTCTTCATAGCCATATTTAAGGTTGATGGATTTATCTTTAATATTTCAGCTGCCTTTTTTTGGACCCCACCTGCCTCTGCAAGAGCTTTCTTTATAATCATTCTTTCGAAGTCTTCCAGGATTTCTTTATAACTTTTGCCTCCCAGAACAAGGTCCAAATTTCCCTCTCCTCCTTTTCTTATACTTTCAGGAAGGTCATCAAGTCCTATCCATTCTCCCTTGGCAAGGACCACGGCACTCTCTATTGCATTCTTGAGCTCTCTCACATTCCCTGGCCATTTATACGAGAGCAACTTCTCCATAGCTGATTCCTTTATACCCTTTATAGGTTTTCCATATTCCTTTGAAAACATCTCAAGGAAATGGAAAATAAACAGAGGAATATCCTCCTTTCTTTTTCTTAGAGGCGGAATTTTAATTTTAATAACATTTATTCTATAAAATAAGTCCTCTCTAAACCTTCCCTCGTAAACAGCGCTTTCTACAGGTTCATTGGTAGCAACCAGGATACGGACATTGGCCTTTCTGGGCTTTGTATCTCCCAGCCTTATAAATTCTCTTGTCTCCAGAAATCGCAAAAGTTTTGCCTGAGTTGGTAGGGGCAGTATGGTTATATCGTCAAGCAACAGTGTTCCCCCATGAGCTTCCTCAATAAAGCCCTTCTTGTCCTCAGTTGCTCCCGTGAAGGCTCCCTTTTTATGCCCGAAAAGATGTGATTCTACAAGATCAGAAGGGATATTACCACAATGAAAGACTATGAAGGGGCCGTGTTTCCGTTTAGACCTCTCATGAATTTCCTCTGCCACAACTTCTTTTCCAACTCCACTTTCTCCCTCTATGAGCACAATAGCATTTGTGCTGGCTACCTTTTTTATAACCTCATATATTTCCAGCATTCTATGGTTCTTTCCGATTATCTTCCCAAAACCTTTAATACTTTCAAGCTGTGCTTTGAGCTCAATATTTTCCTTTAAAATCTTCCTCAGCTTCAATGCCTTCTTAACTCTGTCAAGGAAAGACTTATTGGAAAACGGTTTTTCTATAAAATCGAACGCCCCTTCCTTTATAGCTTTGACCGCAGATTCTACCGTTCCATACGCTGTCAACACTATTATTGGAGTATTGGGCAAAGCTTCCTTCAGCTCAGGCAAAAAATCAAGTCCATCGCCATCTGGAAGTCTCAGGTCAAGCAGGACCAGGTCAAAATCCTCATTATTTACCAGATCCTTAGCATCAAGTATACTGTAGGCTGGAATATGAGTTACTCCTTCCTTATTAAGAAGTTTTCCTATCACATCCTGAACAACTTCTTCGTCATCTACAACCAAAGCCCTAAGCATCTGACCTCCATGAAGGTAGAGTTATTATAAATGTGGTTCCCCGTCCTTTCTCGCTTAACACCTCAATTTCTCCCCTGTGTTCCTTAATTATTGCAAAGGTAATGGAAAGACCAAGACCGGTTCCTCCGGGCCTCGTGGAGAAAAAAGGGTCAAAAATCTTGGAAAGATATTCCTGAGGGATTCCCTTTCCATTATCTGAAAAACTAATTTTTACCACACCATTTTCTTCCCAGGTTTTTATTTCTATTTTTCCCACTCCTTCCTCCACCGCCTCAAGAGCATTTGTAAAAAGATTAAAGAAAACCTGTTGCATCCTGTCAGGATTCACACGAGCCCATCCTTTACCCTCGATCTTCACCTCTACCCTCTTTTTCCTTATTTGTGGATTAAGAACTTCAGCCACATCTCTTATTATATCAACCAAATTAGCCCTGACCACACCCTCCTGAGCTCTTCTGGAAAAGTTAAGAAGGCTTCTTACCGTCTTGAGAATTCTTTTTATCTGAGCTTGTATTTTTTCTATATATTCTGTTTGTTGTCCCTTTAATTCATCTGATAGCATCTCAATATAACTCATTATTCCAGTAATTGGTGTATTTATCTCATGTGCTATACCAGCAATCAAGACCCCTAAAGAAGCAAGCTTTTCTGAAGTTATGAGTCTCTGTTGAAGCATAAAACTCTCCGTAACATCTTCAATTGCAAAAATATAACCCTTTGCTTTCTTGAATGACGTTTTCAAGATCGAATACAATCTTTTTTCACCTTTACTGTTGGTAATCCACATTTCATTGGCTTTTCCATCCTCAAGAGGCAAAAATTTAGAGCACAGCGATTTAGCCTCCTGTGGTGAAAAGCTTCTAAGAGCTTCATTATTCATTTTAAGCACCCTGCCTGAACCGTCGGTTATTATGAGAGAAATTGGAAGACTCTCTATGATGCTCTCGTTAAAATCTTTAAGCTCTTCCAGCTCCTGAGCTCTTCTTCTAAGACTCATATATAAAAGAGAATTTTCCAGTGCCAGGGTTATATATGGAGAAATAAAGTTAAGAAGTTCAAAGTCTTCAATATTGTAATACTTTCCCTTCTCTTTGGGTCCAAGCAAAAGAAAACCGAGATCCCTTTCCTGCCTTTTAAACCTCCATATTTTCACAAATCCGGGCACAAGAGACGGAATATTCATTTTTGCCGGGGGGCTGGTTTTTCCCATTTTTCCTATTAGCTGATATTCCTTCCCATCAAATCCGTAAATAGCTATAGCCTTTGCAGAAAGGGCCTTTGCTATGGTCTCTGAGAGTTTTCTTTCTATCTTATGCCATTCTTTCTCAGCAGCTATTTCTCTTGCAATGTCTATAAGCTGGGTTCTATAGACAAAGCTTTTTTTGTAAAAGACTCGGTCCATTAGGTCATTTATCCTTTCGTACAGAACCGGAAACAGAAGAACAGCTATAAATATAGCACCCGCAAGCAAAATTACAGCTATTCCTCTCTTTTCTCTTGGTAGAAAGCTTATTGCAAAAACCAGAAAAAGGGAAAGGACTACAAGAAATGAAATGGTAAATGCAAGCCCCTTTTTAAGAATTACATCCACATCCGGGAGCCTGAATTTGGTAAGACTGGTAAGGAATGCCATGGGCAAAAATATATGGAATGCTGCTGAAAGCTCGCCAAGAGGTCCAATGGGATAACCATTGAGATATGGAATTATATAAAAAATAAAGAAAGGAATAAAAGCTAACCCTATTCCAGAAAGTATCCACTTTATCTGAGCTCTTTCATCTTCGTCTTCAATTGTAAAAAGAAGATAAAGAAGAAGTAATACTGAAAGAGACAAATAAATTCCAATTAAAATATACTGTATCGTGGTTAAAGCTTTTGTTAAACCGTATAGAATGGAAAATGGCAGATAAGTCTGCAGAGCAAATAACAGCATTTGAAAAAGGAACATTACGCCAGGAAGTCCAAAAATAAGAGTTCTTTTCCATTTAAATTCAACTCTGTGGGGAAACAGGGAAAAGAAGTAAAGGAAATATGGGGCAAAGAACCAGAGAGATGCAGATTTAAAAATAAAGAACAAATAGTCAGTTAATGTCCCAACATTTAAAGGGGAAAAAACATAAACTGAAAACAGCAATGTGGATAAAACAAGGAATCTGTTTTTTATACTCTCGACCCCCACTCTAAAAAACAGAAATACTGCGAGTGCCAGAGAGAGAAATCCCACTATTGAAAAAAGAATATAAGAAAAGGGAACAGTCCTTTTTTTCAGAAGAATGAATTGAAGAGAAGCCTTTCCAGAAGACTTGAGTATCCTGTAAACTACTCCTTCTCCCTCTTCATATAGAGAAAGCTCCTTGTTAAGCTCTTTTAAGTTTTTTACCTTTTTACCACCTACTTCTATAAGCCTATCGCCGGGTTGTATTGCTTCTACTTTCGACTCAAGGCATACGAGATTTCTCGTCCACAGGATGGAATCGCTCAATGAAGGGGAAAAAACTCTCCTGTAAAAATTAAGACTCCCTAAGGAGAAAATAATTATGGTTAATAAGAGGTACCCCTTGCCTTTCAAAACTCTTTGGTGCCGAAGAGGGGACTCGAACCCCTACGGGCAACGCCCACTAGATCCTGAATCTAGCGCGTCTGCCAATTCCGCCACTTCGGCACAGGATTATTATATCATTAAAATTCAAATTTTTGTATAAGCCTGTAGCACTTGATAAAATCAGCCTCTGGCAAGGGATAGAAAAATAGAGGCTCTGGTGTATTTCTTCGAAGCTTCTTCCACTTCTTCAGGATTATCCGAGGTTTTGAGGATTTCAAAAGCCTCCCTTTTCTGTTTTTCCAATTCCTTTATTTTAAGTTCCTCAGGTCTCCAGGCTAACTTACAAAGGAGAGTAAGCTTTTCACCTTCAAGCTGGAAAAATCCCTCCTCTATTGCATACCGTTCATTCTGCTCCCCTTTCTTTATTTCAAGAATTCCTATTCCGAGAAGGCCCATCACAGGTAAATGATGGGACAAAATTCCAATGTATCCAGCCTGTGTGGGAACCTCCACATAATCCGCCTCCTTCTCGAGAAAAAGTTTTCTTTCAGGAGTTAAAAGGTCGATTTTCAAGCCTTTTTCCTCCCTTTCTTTGCTTCTTCCCATTCTTCAAGGACCTCATCTATAGTTCCCTTCATATAGAAAAACTGTTCAGGAATCTCATCGTGTTTTCCTTCTATTATTTCCTTAAATCCCCTTATAGTTTCATCAATTGTTACATATCTTCCCTTTCTCCCTGTAAACTCCTCCGCTACAAAGAATGGCTGGGAAAGAAATCTCTGTATTTTTCTTGCCCTTTCAACAATGAGCTTGTCTTCTTCAGTAAGTTCTTCCATTCCAAGAATAGCAATTATATCCTGAAGGTCTTTGTACCTCTGAAGTATTCTCTTCACTTCCATTGCCACATTGTAATGTTCCACACCTATAATTCTGGGGTCCAGTATTCTGGAATAGGAAGCAAGAGGATCAACTGCAGGGTATATTCCCATAGAAGCCAGCTGCCTTGAAAGATTGGTTGTGGCATCAAGATGAGCAAAAGCTGTGGCAGGAGCAGGGTCTGTGAAGTCATCCGCAGGCACATATATTGCCTGCACAGAAGTAATGGACCCTTTCTTTGTTGATGTGATTCTCTCCTGAAGCTCTCCCATCTCAGTAGCAAGATTTGGCTGATAACCCACAGCGGATGGAATTCTCCCAAGAAGTGCTGAAACTTCGGAACCTGCCTGGGTAAACCTGAATATATTGTCTATGAAAAGGAGAACGTCTGCTCCTTCTTCATCTCTGAAGTATTCCGCCTCTGTAACAGCGGTAAGACCAACCCTCAACCTTGCTCCTGGAGGCTCTGTCATCTGTCCATAAACGAGTATTGCCTTGTCCAGAACTCCGGAATGCTTCATTTCAAGCCACAGGTCATTACCCTCCCTGGTTCTCTCTCCAACTCCTCCAAAGACTGATATTCCTCCATGCTTAAGGGCAACGTTGTGTATAAGCTCCATTATTATAACGGTCTTTCCAACACCGGCTCCTCCGAAAAGTCCTGTCTTACCGCCTTTAAGATATGGCTCCAAAAGGTCAATTACCTTAATCCCTGTTTCGAACATCTCCATTGTTGTAGATTGTTCGTCCAGAGGAGGAGCAGGACGATGTATTGGATAGTATTTTTTAGCTTTTACCGGACCTTGCTTGTCAACAGGTTCTCCGACCACATTGAGAATCCTTCCAAGAACTTCCCTGCCCACAGGCACTTTTATGGGGCCTCCAAGGTCATAGGCCTTCATTCCTCTTACAAGGCCCTCCGTGGGATGCATGGAAACGGTTCTCACCCTCTTTTCGCCCAGAATCTGTTCTACTTCTGTAATAATGTCTATGGGTTGAGGGACATTAAACCCCTCAGAGGTTATCCTTATAGCATCATAAATTTCAGGAACATTCCCATCAGGGAATTCCACATCAACCACAGGTCCTACGACCTGAACAACCCTGCCCAAATTTCTGTATTCCATGGCTCCTCCTAAGTCCTTGATTTTTTCATGGCTTCTATGGCCGTTACTATATCAAGAAGTTCCTTTGTAATTTTCTCCTGACGGAGTTTATTCATCTCAAGCGTTAAATTTCTTACCATATCCTGGGCATTTCTTGTAGCCTGGTCCATTGCAATCATCCTTGCAGCATTTTCAGCTGTTGAGCTCTCAAGGAGGATTCTCCAAACTTCAAGCTCTATATAATGTTTTATAAGTTCTTCCACCACCAGTTTGATTTCCGGCTCAAAAATGTACTCTTCCATCTCCTCTTCTTCCACTTTTTCTATGGGAACAAACCTTTCGGTTACCGGAGAATATCTCCCCACACAGAAGAATTGTGTATAGGTTATAAAAACAGAGTCCCACTGATTTTTGTAGAACCCATCGATTAAAGTCTTAGTTATTTCCATAGCATGTGAAAAATTAAGCTTAACAAAAATATTTTTGTATACCTTCTCTATGGGGTGAACCCTTTTAAGGCCTTCTTCTCCCTTCCTGCCAACCACGATAAGGCGGAAATTTCCTTCTTTCTCCTTAATAAATCTCTCGGCTTCTTTAATAACATTGTAATTAAATGGACCACAAAGTCCCTTATCAGCAGAAATAACAAGAAGAAGAGGTTTTTCCTCCTTTGTTTCTCCAAGAAGAGGATGTGCATCTGGAATAGCTGACGCAAGATTTGAAAGCATGTATTTTATTCTTGTGGCATAGGGCTTGAAATTTATGACCTTGTTCTGGGTTCTGCGCAAACGAGCAGCAGAAACTGTTTTCATAGCCTTTGTTACCTGAATAAGGTCTTTTACTGCCCTTATCCTGCGTCTATAATCCTGAAGGTTCCTCATTCAGTGGTTTCCTCCGTCAATCCTTTCTCTTTTTTAAAAAGCTCCATGTATTCGCCAACCACTGTGGTTATTTTTTTGTCAAGTTCTTCATCTATCTCCTTTTTCTCAATTAATTCCTTGTATATTTCAGGATGGATGCGATCCACATATTCAATAAGACCTTTCTCAAATTCTTTTACCAATTCCACAGGAATCTCATCCAGAAAACCTCTCGTGCCAGCAAAAATTGCTACTATCTGCCTTTCCACAGGGACAGGTTCATATTGAGGCTGCTTAAGGAGTTCTGTAAGTCTTTTTCCCCTTTCCAGCTGAGCCTGAGTTGTAGGATCAAGTTCTGAACCAAACTGGGCGAAAGCTTCAAGTTCCCAGTACTGGGCCAAGTCCAGACGGAGTCTACCTGCCACTTTCTTCATAGCCTTTATCTGTGCGTTTCCTCCAACCCTGGAGACCGAAATTCCAACATTTATTGCAGGGCGAACACCCCTGTTAAAAAGCTCAGGCTGAAGATAAATCTGTCCATCTGTTATTGATATAACATTTGTGGGAATGTATGCTGAAACATCCCCTGCCTGAGTTTCAATTATTGGAAGAGCTGTCAGTGAACCCCCTCCGAGCTCATCATTTAGCTTCGCAGCCCTCTCCAGAAGCCTCGAATGGAGATAGAAAATATCTCCAGGATAGGCTTCCCTCCCGGGAGGACGACGAAGAAGCAACGATATTTCCCTGTAAGCGGCAGCATGCTTTGAGAGGTCATCGTAAATTACCAGAGCATGCCTCCCGGAATCTCTGAAATACTCTCCAATTGCACATCCTGCATAAGGAGCAAGGTACTGTAGAGACGCAGGTTCGGATGCTGTAGCTGTAACCACAATTGTGTAATCCATAGCATTGTAATCTTCAAAGGTTTTGATAACCTGAGCCACTGTAGAAGCTTTCTGACCTATTGCCACATAAACACAGATAACATCCTGTCCCTTCTGGTTTATTATTGTATCCACTGCAATGGCTGTCTTTCCTGTTTGCCTGTCTCCAATTATAAGCTCCCTCTGTCCCCTTCCTATGGGGATCATGGCATCAATTGCCTTAATTCCCGTCTGAAGAGGCTCTTTAACTGGCAACCTATCAACGATACCCGGAGCCAGCCTTTCAACAGGCATATATTTATCTGTTTTTATAGGCCCTTTATCATCAAGGGGAAGTCCGAGAGGATTGACAACTCTTCCAATGAGAGCCTCTCCTACTGGAACCTCAAAAATTCTACCAGTCCTTTTTACTTTATCTCCCTCTCTTATCTTCTCAAATTCTCCAAAGAGTATGGCACCAACATTATCCTCTTCCAGCTGAAGAGCAACTCCATACACATTGTGGGGAAATTCAAGAAGCTCTCCGTACATAACATTTTCCAGTCCGTACATTCTGGCTATCCCATCTCCTGACTGGACCACGACACCCGCTTCCTCAATGTTGATTTCAGGCTTAAACTCTGAAATCCTCTGCTGAATTAACTTGCTGAGTTCTTCAACTTTTATTTCCATTCTATTCCCCCTCTATTATTTTTCTTTTTATAAGTTCAAGCTGTTTCTTAATTGAGCCATCGTATACCACAAAACCCTTTTTAAGAATGAATCCTCCTATTATAGAAGGGTCTATTTTACTGAAAATCCTTATTTCACCCTTAAATTTGGATTCAAGAATTCCTTTAACCTCATCAACAAATTTCTCATCAACCTTTATAGCAGTGACAAGCTCAAATTCGTGAATATTGTGTGATTGATTCCAGAAAGAATGGAAAAACTCCATAATTAACGGGAAAAGTTCTATCCTTCTTCTTTCTATGAGTAGAATAAGAAAATTTCTTGTTTTTTTGTGAAATTTATATTTGTGTGCTATTTCCTCTATAATGGATTTTTTCTTCTCCATAGAAATAAAATAAGAAGAAAGGGCTTCTCCAAGCTCAGTCTTTTTGAACGCCGTAAGGAAAGCTTCCAGCTCGGAATTTATTCTTGGGTATTCGCTATCAAGGATAGAGGCTCCAAGTCCTGCAGCGTATCTTCTTGCAATAATGCTCCCCTTCAATTTCTTAACTCCTTTATGTATTTCTCAAGAAGCTTCTTATGAATCTTGGGGGTCATTTTTTTCTTTATCCTTTCTTCGGCTATAGAAACTGCAATGTTTGCAGCATATTCTCTCAGTTCTCTCAATGCTTTTTCATACATGGCTTCCATTTCTTCCATAGCTGCCCTTTTTATTTTTTCCGCCTCAACCTCTGCTTCCCTAAGAATTCTTTCCCGTTCCTCACTTGCATTTTCTATCGCACTTCTGCGTATGGACTCAACCTCCTCGTCCAGCTTTCTCCATCTTTCTTCTATTTCCTTTAACTTCTCCTCTGCTTCTCTGGCT
>JAGHBF010000105.1 GCA_021161165.1 Candidatus Aminicenantota bacterium | reverse complement strand
TATGCCATTTATTATGGTATATTTCATATATGGAGAATTTTAACGTTCCTGAAGAAATTAGGGTAGAGGAAAGATTCTGGCATTATGTGCTTGAAAACCTTCCAAACAGAGTTTTTGTCCTGGATAGAGAGGGAAGAATAATATATGCAAATAGAGCTGGCCTTGCAGGAGCTTATCTTGAGGATGTTAAAGGCAGGAAATTTTATGAGGTTGTTTGTGGAACTTCCGAGCAGCCGGAGGGATGTAAAATTAAAGGGAAAAAAGGATGTATAAGATTTGAATTTAAGGGAAAATCAATGGTGGGGTTATACAATAAAATAGAAAATGGCTTTATCCTTTCGGTTTTTGAAGAATTTGAGCGAGAGGATGTAGATGAATTAATCCTGATGATAAGACATAGTCTCGGGAATGCAGTTAACTCTATTAAAACTTCAATTCAGGTTTTGAAGGACTTTTACGAGAAACTATCTGAAGAAAAAAAGATAGAGTTTATTACAAGAATAATGGAAGATGCTGGAAGGCTGGAAAGATTACTTGCTCATCTAAGAGACCTTTCCTATTTAGATAAACAGTCACTGAGGATTTTTAATATAAGGGAAACCGTAAGGGAATTTGTTAATTCTGCTCAGATAAGGTGTTTATCCTCGGGAATTGATTTCGTTTTTGATGTGGAAACCGATGACATTTACATAAATGGCAATCCTGACTGGCTTTATGAGATGCTTCTGGTCCTTCTTGAAAATTCATTTGAAGCTCTTCAGGATGCTAAGAAGAAAATGATAGAGTTAAAAGTTAAGAAAAAAGACAATAAAGTTCTAATATCCTTTTTTGATACAGGAAAGGGGATGTCAAGAGAAGTTATTTCAAAAGCGTTTAATGTTTTTTATTCAACCAAAAAAGGAGGTGAGGGTATAGGTCTTTTTCAACTAAAAAAGATGGTGGGGTTAATGAATGGACGGGTGTGGATAGAAAGTAAGGAAGGAGAATGGACAGAAGTATTTATAGAACTACCACTGGCTAAAAAATAATGTTAAAATTTCAATATGGGAAAGGTATTAATAGTTGACGATGACACTAACTTTCTTTTAAGTGTACAGGAAGGGCTTAAATTTTATCTCCCTGAAGTGGAACTTTTGACAGCTACCACAGGCGAAGAGGCATTAAAGGTAATGAAGAATAAAAATGTGGATGTTGTTGTCACTGACCTTAAGATGCCGGGCATGTCAGGACTGGAACTTCTTTCCGCATTATCAAGGAATTATCCTCAAACAGCAGTCATTTTCATAACAGCATATGGAACTCCCAGGGTGAAGACCGAAGCAGAGCGTCTCGGTGCAATAAAGTACATGGAAAAACCAGTTGAATTAAAGGAGCTGGCGGATGCAATAAAATCTTCTCTTGAATTAGCCAGGCAGGGTGGGAGAGTGCTTAGTAAGATTCCTTTACCCCTTGTTCTTGAAATGATAAATATTGAAGGTTCTAGTTTGACAGTAGTGGTGGAAAGTTCAGGAAGGAAAGGAAATTTACACTTCAAGAATGGAAAACTTATAAATGCTGAAACTGAAGATACTTTTGGTCTGGAGGCATTTAAGGAAATAGCAAAATTTGAAAACCCTGTTTTCAAGATGTTCCCCCTTAAGAAATCCTCTCAAATAATTGACAAACCTTTCGAAGAGCTTATAAGAATAGCAACTGAATGGCAGACGGTAGGCCATGCAGAGAAGAAAAAAGCTACTGGTGTATCTGAAAAACCTGCTAAAAGGGAAACTAAGGTTATGAAAGCTGACAATTTCATAATAAATAAGGTTTTAAAAAGTTTTACCGCTCTTGAAGCATTTAGGTATGCTTGTATTACAGATTCAAATGGTGAAATTTTGGGGGAGCTCGGAGAGAAGGTGAATCTGAAAAAGGTTTTAAATTTTATAATCTCAAATCAGGCTGCACTTTCTGAACTTTTCCCGAACGGAATTAAAATGGTAAGTCTCGAAGGCAGCGAAAAAATTCTGTTGATTTCCAGGGTAAACGGCGAGCTTTGGATTGCTCTTATGGTGGGAGGAGAAGTCAATCTGGGAATTGCAAGACACCTTTTAAAAAGAGCATCTTCAGACCTGGGAAAATAGAGAATTACAGGGAGATTTCTCCTTTCCTGAGTTTATTTATAATTTGCTGGAGGATTTCTATGATTTTTTCTCTATCCATTTCTTTTTTGAGCCTTATTCTTATATGAAAACCTTCATCTTCTGAAGAAAATTTAAACGTTTTTACACGAGGCTTTCCTTTCCTTGCGAGCTTTCTTGCCTCATCCCTTGAAAGACCCTCAGCTGCTATTCTTCTTGCCAGTTCTTCCATGGTTTTTTCATCTTTCTGCTTGGCAATCAGGAGAAGCATGGAATAGGCGGTTATACCAAGCTCCATACACAGGTTCTTAATTTTTGGCGGCATGTTTGCAATTTCTATCATTTCAGTTACAGTGGAACGGGCTTTTCCAACCCTTTTTGCAAGTTCTTCATGAGTATATCCATAAAGGGCAATCAGTGCTCTGTAGGCCTCAGCAACCTCAAATGTTGTAAGGTCCTTTCGATGGATATTTTCTATAAGAGCCAGTTCCATGGCTTCTCTATCGTCAACCTCCAATTCAATACAGGGAACGTGAGTTAACCCCGCCATAAGGGCAGCCCTGTATCTTCTCTCCCCTGAGATTATCTCGTATTTTTCCCCAGATTTTCTCACTATGATTGGCTCTATTATTCCCTTTTCCTTAATGGATTCAGCGAGCTCAGAAAGGTCACCGAGCAGGTCTCTTGGTTGATTTTTTCCGGGGATTATTCTCTCTACAGGAATGTCCTTTAAAGTTTTTTCGCTCAATTTTCCTGTATCTGGGAAAAATCTGCAAAATCTTCTAAAATATCGTTTACCTTCCAGAGCAGGGCTATTCTGTTGTTTTTAATTTTTTCGTCTTCGTGCATTATCATTACGTTGTTGAATAATTCATCAATAAAGGGACAGAGCCAGAGAAGTCCATTTAGTATTTGCGTATAATTTTCCTTTTCCTTTGCATTTTCTACTTCCTGAGCCACCACTGACAGGATTTCGTTCAGTTCTTTTTCGTGGGGATCTGAAAGCAGAGATTCATTGAATTCCGGACGTCCTTTCCCTGAAAGTATATTTTTTACCCTTTTATGTGCTTGTATAAGTGTCGGGAGTATTCCTCTTTCCTTTAGTTCCATTAAAGCGTCTAATTTTTGAAATATAGATTTTATTTGAAGTCCTGAAGAGTTGATAACAGCTCTTATCATATCAATCCTGTGTCCATCTTCTGAAAGTTTGTTTTCGAGACGCACCGAGATAAATTCCTTTATGTCATCCATTAATTTGTCTGCGAGAGTGATTTTTTCGGCTATTAGGCCCATGGAAACAGAGATCAGTTCCTCCAGATCTACCACAAGGTTAGATTCAGACAGGATTCTTATTATTCCGAGCGCAGCTCTTCTGGTTCCCAGAGGGTCACCGCTACCAGTGGGTCTGTAACCTGTAGAAAATGCAGATACAAGGTCGTCAATCTTATCAACAAGTGAAAGAACAAGGCCTTCCGTAGTTAAGGGGAGAAAATCCTGTTGTGAGACTGGTCTGTAATGTTCATACACAGCTTTCCACACAGCCTCGTCTTTCCCCTGGTGCTTTAAGATAAGTCCGCCGGTTATCCCCTGAAGTGATGGAAACTCTCCCACAAGTTCTGTTACAAGGTCTGATTTGCAAAGTCTCGCTGCTTCCTTAAGATTTTCAGGGTCTATTCCTATCTGCTGAGCAGCCTTTTCTGCAAGGGCTTCAAGTCTTTCTGTTTTTTCATAGTAGCTTCCGAGTATGTCGTTATAAAGGACAGTTTTTAACTCTTCTCTGAGTTCTTCCAGAGACTTTTCTCTGTCCCTTCTCCAGAAATAAAGAGCATCTTCAAGCTTTGCCTTTGCAACTCTCTCGTTACCTTCTATCACGTATTTTAAATCTGAGTTGGGATTGTCTGCGACTCCTGCGAATGCGTTTTTTGCCCCTGACTCATCTCTAAGAAGATACAAGCCCATTTCCCTTTCCAGAGAAGTGGAGATTATTTCTTCAGGAAGTTCCATGTATTTTTCAGGAAATTCTCCTCGAAACACGTTCGGAAATTCGACAGAATCCCTCCAGTAGTCAATGAGAGTTTGAGACGGAGGAAGACTATCTTCTGCCTTTATTTTAAGTGCTTCTTTTATTTTTTCTTCCCTTTCGCTGTTTTTTGCGATAACAAATGCTTCTTTCAAAAGGGAAAAATATTCTCTGGAGTTTGTTATTTCCATAAAAATGGGGGAAAGATTCTATGGCCATGGGTTATTCGGTTTGCCTGAAGTCCAAAGGCTTCAAATTCCACAGGTTCGCCGTCCATTATAGCAAGCACGTTTTTAACCCTTCTTGAAAATCTGTATTCATTCCATCGCATTGTTTTGGGGAAAGGTATTGAGTAAAGTGTTTCCCTTAAAAATGGGAGAAATGTTTCCAGAAAATCGGGAGCCTCTCTCTTTTTGGCAAATGCAAGATATTCCCCCTTTTCTTTTTCCACCCTTAAGAGATCCTGGACGTCCACCCCCATTCTTTTTGCAAAGCCGAGGGCAGCCTGAGTGGGATTTCCATCTTCGTCAAATGCTATATTTACTGGGGGTCCAAATACGATTTCTTCCTCTGCTTCTGCTTTGAGGCCTCCGTTAATTATAAGGATTATTCTTCTGGGAGTTGTATTGAGTTCTATATTTTCAAAGGAGAAACCTTTATCATTTAAAAATTCTTCAACTTTTTCCCTTATGAACTCTTTTGCCACCCACTGATGAGAAGGGGGCATCTCCTCGGTTAGCAATTCAAGAAAAAACTCACTCATTTTCTCCTCCATTAACAGCCATTTCGGCTATCTCACAGGCTATGTCCCTTATTCGTAAAATATATTTTGTTCTTTCTCCCACGCTGATAGCGCCTCTTGAATCAAGGAGATTGAATGTATGAGAGCATTTGAGTATGTAATCGTATGCAGGAAGTATTAGTCCTTTATCTTTGAGTCTTTTTGCCTCAGCCTCAAATTTTTCAAATAGCTCGAAAAGCATGTCTTTATCAGCCTCTTCGAAATTGTATATAGAAAATTCCTTTTCTTCCTTATACCTGAGGTCTCTATAAGTTTTGCCTCCTCCCCATTCAAGGTCATAGATGTTGTCTTTACCTTCCAGAAACATTTCAAGACGTTCAATTCCATAAGTAATTTCCACCGGGATTTCCTTAAGCTCTATGCCACCACTCTGCTGGAAATATGTGAACTGTGTAATTTCAAGTCCATCTAAGAGTACCTGCCAGCCTATTCCCCATGCTCCGATGGTTGGAGATTCCCAGTCGTCTTCAGCAAATTTCAGGTCATGCTCCATAAGATTTATTCCAAGATTTTCAAGGCTTTGAAGATAAACATTTATGATATTGTCAGGAGCTGGTTTTATAATTACCTGAAACTGAAGATGCTTCTGGACTCTATTAGGATTTTCTCCATAACGACCATCAGTTGGTCTTCTTGATGGCTGAACATATGCCACTTTAACTTCACCTTCTTCAAGAACTCTGAAGAAGGTATCGGGTGACATTGTTCCTGCTCCTACTTCTATATCGTAGGGTTGAGCAATGTAGCAGCCCTGACCAGCCCAGAACTTTTGCAGAGAAAAAATTAAATCCTGAATGCTCATCTTTACCTCCAGTATTGGTAAAAAGATAACACAGCGCATGAGAAATTGCAAGAAGTGGGATAAGCATGCAGT
>JAGHBF010000064.1 GCA_021161165.1 Candidatus Aminicenantota bacterium | reverse complement strand
TCTGTAGTCCAGGGTTAAGTTCCATAGAGGCTGCACTTCAACCAGCAGATACAGATTACATATATTTCATGGCTGTGGGGCCTTCTCATGTTTTTTCGAGAAACTATAAAGAACATTTACAAATACTGAGGACGAGGAAATGAATTCTGTTTTGATTGAAGGGGGAACTAAACTCAAGGGAAAAGTCAAAATTTCAGGTGCGAAAAATGCTGCCCTTCCTGAACTGGCTGCCGGCCTTTTAACTTCCCATAAAGTAACTCTACTTGAAGTTCCCAGAGTGAAGGACGTGGAAACCATGCTGGAGTTGCTAATGGAGCTAGGTGCAGAGATTTATGTGGGGGAGAAGATTGAGATAAGAACCGAGAAGATAATTGGCACTCCAAGAGAAGAGCTTTTCAAAGCTATGCGAGCATCAGTATTAATCCTGGGTCCTATGCTTTCGAGGTTTGGTAGGGCGGAGATACTGTGGCCAGGAGGGTGTTCTATAGGTAAAAGGCCCATAAACTTTCATCTTATGGCTATGAAGAAAATGGGAGCGGAAATAATTGAAGAGACCAATAAAGTTGTTGCAAAGGCTCGAAGGCTTCACGGGACAAGAATAAGATTTCCGAGGATAACAGTCACAGGTACTGAAAATGTTATTATGGCTGCCTCCCTGGCAAGAGGAGAGACATTTATAGAGAATCCAGCAATGGAGCCTGAGGTGATTGACCTTTCAAACATGTTAAAAAAGATGGGAGCTAAAATAGAGTGGCAAAAAGAAGGAGTTTACATAGAAGGGGTTGAGGAACTGTGCGGAACCGTCCACTCTGTTATCCCTGACAGAATAGAGGCGGGAACTTTCCTTGTGGTGGGAGCCGTGGCTTCGGATTCTCTGGAGATTGTCAATTGCAATCCTTCCCATATGGAAGCAGTTCTTGAAAAACTTGGAGAAACGGGAGTGGAGTTTTCAATTAAGAGTTCTTCTATTATGATAAAGGGTAGTAAAAAGTTCCAACCATTGCGAATTGAAACAAAGGAATACCCGGGATTCCCAACAGACATGCAGGCTCAATTTATGGTTCTTATGAATTTTGCAGATGGAGAATCAGAGGTAATAGAGAACATTTTTCCTGAAAGGTTTAATCATGCCAGAGAGCTCAATAAGATGGGAGCTGAAATTGAAATTTACAGAGGAAAAGCTATAATAAAAGGTGTGAGAAAATTGAAAGGAAATACAGTGTTAGCTACTGATTTGAGAGCATCTGCTTCTCTTGTAATAGCTGGTCTTGTAGCAGAGGGGGAAACTGAAATTAAAGATATTTTTCATTTAATGAGAGGATATGAAAACTTCTTTGGAAAGCTTCGCTCAATAGGAGCGAGTATAAAGGAGGGATAATGGAAGAGAAGAATGCAATGAGTGAATGTATTTTTTGCAGGATTGTTAAGGGAGAAATTCCATCAAAGAAAGTGTACGAGGATGAAAATTTTGTTGCGTTTCATGACATCGACCCGCAGGCTCCAGTTCATATAATAGTAATCCCCAAGAAACATATTGAAAGTCTTAATGAAGCTACAGAGGAGGATGCAAAGCTTCTTGGAGAATGGGTTTTTACTGCCCGAAAAATTGCTGAAAAATTAAAACTAGATAAAGGTTACAGAATAGTTATAAATACTGGCCCTCAGGGAGGTCAGGTAGTTTTACATTTACACCTGCATTTGCTTGGCGGCAGGAATATGGGCTGGCCTCCGGGCTGATATAAGGAGGGTTCAATGAAAAAGAAAGGAATAGTTTATTTGCTGGTGTTTGTTTTTTTAGTTACCCTGTCTTTTTCCCAGGCCTACAGGGGTAGAGGTAGGTTGGTGGGACATGTTTACGATGAACAGGGTAATCCCATTGAGGGAGTGGAGGTTAAGCTGTATTCGGTAAGAGCAGACTCTGGATTTACAGTTAAAACTGATAAAAAGGGCGAATGGAAGGCTCTTTGGATAAGAGGAGGTACCTGGTATATCGATTTTTACAAAATTGGATATGAGCCAAAAAAGATAACGGTGGAAGTAAAAGAAATAGGGAGAAATCCTGAAATAGATATCAAACTAAAGAAAATTAAGGGGTTGGTTATAACACCTGAACTAGAGAAGGCTCTGGAAGATGGGAATAAACTATTCAAAGAGGGTAAATACCAGGAGGCTCTTGAAGCTTATAAGAAGATACTGGAACATAATCCTGATGCCTATATAATTTACCTTAATGTGGGAAATTGTTATTTCCAGATGGAGCAATATGATAAAGCTATAGAAGCTTATAAAAAGGTCCTGGAAAAGAATCCGGACTATGTCCCTGCACTTATGGGAATAGGTAATGCTTACCTGAATTTAGGCAATCAGGATGAGGCCATGAAATGGTATGGAAAGATTGATATCAACAAAATAGATGATCCTGTAGTTTTGTACAATATCGGAACCATTTATTACAATAATGGAAAATATGACCTTGCCCTTCAACACTATAAAAAATGTGTGGAAATAAAACCAGACTATCTCGATGGCCTTTATCAATTGGGACTTACATATATGGCTATTATGAAATTTCAGGAGGCGATAGATACTTTCAATAAGTATCTTGAGATGGATAAGGATTCTCAAAGAGCTCAAACAGTGCGAGAGTCTATAAAATATCTTGAAGAAGCCCTGAAGGAACAAAAAGGAGTAAAAAAGAAATAAAGGAGGAAAAAATTGAGAAAAGTACTGATTCTGCTTTTAACTGCTTTGTTTATCCTTTCAGCAACAGGTTTCGACAAAGTCAAACAGAAACTTTATGATGAGCTTCGTCTTATAATGACTAAGCAAGAAGAAAAGGAGTTTAAATCAATAAAAGATGAAAAAGGGCTTCAACAGTTTGTTGAAAAATTCTGGGAAAAAAGAAACCCTGACCCATCAACACCCCAAAACGAGGCCCGAGAAGTTTATTACAAGAGATTAAAAGCCGCAGAGAAATATTTCAGAGAACCTGGCAAAAAGGGTTGGTTAACTGATAGAGGGAGGATATTTGTTCTTTTAGGACCTCCATCTAAAAGGGACCAGAGGATGATGAGCTACGAGGATGCTGCCAACATTGCCGCATCCCGATGGTCCGCTCAAGCAAGATTCAGTCTGGGGAGCACAGGTAACCTTAATGGGGAGATCTGGTACTATGATGACCTTAAACTTGTGCTTGTTTTCCTTGACGAGGGAGGTACCGGTCAATACAGGCTTATCAATCCTCCTCCTGTACTTCTTGACTATCTGGACAAATCGAAAAAAGATTTTGGGATTAAGTCAAATCAAGAAGGTCCCTTACCTATATCGGCTGATGTGGACTTGAAAGGCAAAAAACTATATGTTCATATACCTTTAAGTGCCCTATCTTTTAAGAAGAAAGATGGGAAGTTCTATGCAGACATTAAGCTTGAATTTTATTATACTAATGCAAAGACCGGTGTTCAAAAAAGTTTTGCTCAGGAGATGAAATTTGAAGTGAAAGAAAAAGATATAAAAGATCCAGAGAAAAGGGTCACTATTCCACTTAATATAGCTCCTTTAAAAGGGGTTTACATCCTGGACATAGTGGTGCAGGATGTTATTGGACAGAATGAAGGGAAAAAGAGATATAAATTAAAAATTTAAAGGGAAAAAGGAGGAAAAAATGAAGAGAAAATTATTATTGCTTATTCTTGTAGCAATTCTGGTTTTACCAGTTACAGCTGCAAAGAATAAGGAGAAATTCCCAAAGAAAATTGCAAACGCTATTGAAAAAGTTTATGAGGAAGGCAAAGGTAATGGAATTTACAATATACAGTATCTTAAATCCTATTCGTTTGCGGCTCCTATGGGAACAGTTTATCATGTTATTCTTTTTAAAGCTGAGTTGCCAAAAAATCTTGAGAAAACATATTATCTCTTTATGAGATTTTACAAGGAAAACGGTGGAAATGAAGGCAAACTGATTATAGACCATATTGCACCATTTTATTCATATACAGGAGAGTTCTTTACGGTTTCACTTTCCATCCTTCCAGGAAAGTTTAAGACGGTTTTTGCTATAGGTGACAAAGATGGGAAGGATGTGGGAACAGCTATTTTCGACCTGAATGTTCCAGAGGTGTTGAGAGAAAAGGAGATTACCTGGTCCACTCCTTTCTTCATGAAGAGATTCGAAAGAGCACAACCACTGCTGGGGATAACTGTTGTTCCTGAAGCATTTTACATTGGGGGAGGAAAATTCCTTCCTTATCTCGAAAATAAATTTAAAGCTGAAGAACATCCAGAACTTTTCTTCTTTGTTTACGGAGTCGGAGAAAAAGAAGATGGCATGGCTCAGGGAGAGGTGCATTTTCAGATAAACAAAGATGGTAAAAAAGTAGTTGAATACAGAACCCTTCCTCTCAGAGGAAGAGGTGGTAGAGGGATTGTAGACCAACCACTGGTCTTTAAGAGGGCCAACGGAAAACCATTAGAGAAGGGGAACTACGAGCTTGAAGTAAAAATTAAGGACCAGATCAGGGGGAAAGAGGTTAAGGTTGTAATACCATTTGAGATAATATGAACCTCTATCAGGAACTTCTCTGGAGAGGGTTCATTTATCAGGAATCAGAAGGAGCCAGAGAAGCTTTGTCCTCTGGCCATGTTACGGGATATATAGGATTTGACCCTACTGCGGAAAGCCTGCATGTAGGTTCTCTTCTTCCCATAATGGGACTTGTTCACCTCCAGAGACATGGTCATACAGCTATAGCAGTGGTGGGAGGAGCTACCGGCATGATAGGAGACCCTAGTGGGAAGTCAAAAGAAAGAATTCTGCTTTCTGAAGATGTGCTTCGGAGAAATCAAGAAGGTATTAAAAGACAGCTGGAAAGATTCCTGTCCTTTACAGGTGAAAATCCTGCTTTAATTGTAAACAATTACGACTGGACGGCAAATGTTTCAATTATCCAGTTTTTGAGGGATATTGGTAAAAATTTTACTGTTAACTACATGCTTTCCAAGGAATCTGTAAGAAGAAGGCTGGAGGGAGAAGGAATTTCCTTCACTGAGTTTTCCTACATGCTTTTGCAGGCCTACGATTTTCTTTATCTCTACGATAATTACAATTGCATTCTTCAGATGGGTGGTAGTGACCAGTGGGGAAACATAACTGCGGGTATAGACCTGATAAGGAAGGTGAGAGGAGGAAGAGCTTACGGAATAGTTTTTCCTCTTGTAACAACAGCTACTGGGACAAAATTCGGGAAAACTGAGGAAGGAACTATCTGGCTGGATGAAAAACTTACTTCTCCATATAGATTTTATCAATTCTGGATTAATGCAGACGATAAAGATGTCATAAAATATTTGAAATTTTTTACTCTGCTTTCAAAGGAAGAAATAGATGAACTCGAAGAAGAGCTTAAGGAAAGGCCTGAGAAAAGAGTCGCGCACAAGAAGCTTGCGGAAGAAATTACAAGAATGGTTCATGGAGAAGAAGGACTTAGAAAGGCGCAAAAAGCTACAGCTGTGCTTTTTGGTGGCAGCTTTGAAGGTTTAAGCTTAAAGGAATTGGAGGAAATTTTCCATCATGTTCCTTCTTTTGAAATACAAAAGGAAAATCTTTCCAACCTTACAATCCCTGAACTTGCAGCAATATCAGGGCTTGTAAAGTCTAAAGGGGAGGCTAAAAGACTGATCAGTTCTGGAGGACTTTACATTAACAATATCAAAGTTGATTCTCCTTCTTCTAAGATAGAACCTCATCAGCTTATAGAAGGGAAGCTTTTAATATTGAGAAAAGGGAAGAAGGGCTTTCTTCTGGTAAGAGTAAAATAAAATAGATATAGTTAAAAATGTTAACCATAAAAGGGAGGTTTCTATGATCAAGAAATTTTTGGCTATATTTTTAATTGTTCCCTTTTTGTTAATGGCACAGGAGAATGACTTGCAGAAGGGAGATGAACTTCTCGCCAAGAGGGATTCTGTGGAGACCATAAAAAAAGCGATGGAAATTTACGAAAAAGAGCTTTCTACTTATCCCTATGAGGCGGGATGGAGACTAATGAAGGCTATTTATCACTATGGGGACAGACCTGAAGTCTCAAAAGAAGAGAAGATTAAACTCTATCAGAAGGGAATAGATCTCGGAAAGAAATTAACAGCTAAATATCCGGATAGAGTGGAAGCTCACTTCTGGTTGGGAGTTCTTTACGGAGTTTACGGTGAAGCTCGTGGGGTTATGAAGAGCCTTTTCCTTGTAAAGCCTATTAAACGTGAAATGAATGCTGTTTTGAGAATCGATGAGAAATACGATTGTGGGGGGGCATATAGGGTGCTTGGTCGACTTTATTACAAAGTTCCAGGCCTTTTTGGGGGGAGTAAGAAAAAATCGCTTCAATATCTACTTAAATCAAAAGAAATATGTCCGAATAATCTTCTTACAAGAATCTACCTTGCAGAAACGCTTAAATCCCTGAAAAAGAAAGAACAGGCAATAAAGGAACTGGAAGAAGGTCTGCAACTGGAAGCACCGGAGGAGGACAAACCAGAGGAAGCAAAATATAAAAAGCAGATGGAAGAGCTTTTGAAGAAACTTAAGAAGTAGACATAGAAAGGAGTTCCAGAGCTTTTTCTACTATTTCGTCTGTGTTTATATTCAACATACAGAGGGGTTCGTTGCATTTTCTTTTCCAGCATGGATGACATTTTAGAGATGGTGTAATAACTCGCGAAGGGTCAAGAGGTCCGTTTCTTTCAGGATCTGTTGGCCCGAAAACTCCAATAGCGGGAATTCCTAAGGCAGAAGCCGCATGGAGTGGGAAGCTGTCTCCACTTATAACCATAGATGAAATGCTTATTGCATACATAACCTGTTTTAATGAAAGATATGGGGAAAGAAGAAGGCTTTTATTTTGTTCTGCCGCCTTTTCAGCAATTTTTTTCTCATCTTCTGAACCCCACAGAACAACGGAAGAAAGACCTTTGCTCGAAAGTTTTTCAGCAATTTCGATGATTTTGTGAAGAGGGATTCTCTTATTCCTCCATGATGCACCTGCATTTATTATTATCTTTCCCTTGAAAAGAGGTTCCAGTTCATGGAAAGTTTTCAGTTTAAGAGGAAATTTTATTTCCTCACAATTTGTTCCCAGAAAAAGGGATGAAAGAGCAAGATTCTTTTTTATTACATGAGTTCCTTTAAAGTCCTCCAATTTATGCGTATAGAAAAGGGAAGCCCAGGATTCTCTGGAGAATTTCTTTGAAAATCCATATCTAATTCTGGAAGAAAAGAATGAGAGGAATGCGGTTTTTACAAGACCCTGGAAATCAATTGCAATGTCCCATTTGCCTGGTTTTTTTGGCGATACTATTTCGTCCACACCTTCTATCATCTGAACAAGTTCCCTTGCTTTGTTTGACACCATCCAGCCTATGTAGTCTTCTTTTTTGTTTTTCCGTATACAGGAGAAAGCAGGAATAGTGTGGATAACATCTCCAAGAGAACTGAGCTTTACTATCAGTATTCTCATTAAATCAGAAAGACAAAAGCCCTGAATCCACCATATCGGCTTTTGCCAGAAGTCCTTTTAGATAGTCCTTATATTTTTCAAATACAAGTGCCTGTTGCTCTATTACCCTTTCTGCCTCTTCCCAGTCCAGATCCATTACCTGTCTTACATATGTGGCTGTTCTTCCGAAATAAAGTGGCGCCATAATATTTACCAGTCTTCTTCTGTTTCTGTTCCAGGTCTGGTATGTAGTTGCAAATTCATATACGATTCGGGCCCATAGCTCTGCGCTTATATCAGGGTGTCCGCCCGATTCTCTTTCAATATATGCGTGGGTAAGCCCCTCAAAAGCTTCAGATGAGAGAATTGCTTTATAAAAAGCTTCAAAGTGTTTAAACCCTTCAGCGAACTCTATTTCCATTTTCTGTAGGTTTACACTCATATCAGGAATCTCCATTGATGAGCTTACATTTGCAATTATCGGAACATTCTCACTGCCTTTAATTTTTGTCCAACTGTCTCTGTATTCACCCATTAGATAAAATACTGTTGAAATTACCTGAGTGAACATCTGAGAGAGGTCTGCTGCTGGGTCCTTGGCGTCGTGAACTTTTGTGCCGAGGTTTACCTGTGCAATTCTTTCTGTTTCGTTAATGGCTATAGTAGTCATCCAAATATCTATTCCAAATTTTGCTACATCTGTTGTCCATACATCCTTTGATACGTATAATTTTGCCAGTTTAGGAGAAAGGCCAAAATCTCCCCCGATGGGCTGACGAATTCTCTTACCATAAAGAGCCCTTGTTAGCGGATAAACCAGCATGTTTGTTATCGTCCCATCGTATTTATGCCTTTTGTAATAAGGAAGGATGTAGTCAAATTTCCCGGTGAATATAGGTTCAGCGAGAAGTTTTACCCACTCTGGTGTGATGCTTCTGAGGTCAGAGTCCACAACTACTATAGCTTTTACATTTAGACTGCATGCAGCTTCAAATATAGCTCTAAAAGATGTGCCTTTCCCAGGAGTCCCTCTGTAAATTTCAACAATTTTTTCAATTCCCGAAGGTACTTCGGCAACATAAGCATTCTCTCTTGTATTGTCAGTGGATCCACCGTCTGCAACAAATATTCCAGTTTTTAATCCCGGAAAGAATTTTTTTAGTCCAATTCCTGCCTGTGTAACTACATGGGAGATCGTATCTTCATTATTGTAGCAGGGGATACCTACAATAATGTCCAGATGGCCAATTCGTGAAATCCAGCTTTTCACTCTTTCTCTAAGGGCGGAACCATAATTTTTGAAAGCCATAAAAACCTCCAAGTTTAAAACTTATTGAAATTATATTACATAAAGGAGATCAGTGGGAAAGCCAAATTTTGCGCAAAATTCTGCGAAAAAGAGCAGGAATTTACGGGAGGAATCCATTTAAATGCTCATTATGAGCCATTTTGTTTTTGGCACGCTTCTTGCACTTATATTAACGAATAAAATAAAAAAGGAGGCAAAAAATGAAAAAATTCGTTTTTGCAATTGCAACGGTGTTACTTTTTGCAGGGTTTGTGCTGGCTGTGGGTTATGGAAGACACATGTTGGTTCCCTTTAACTGGGATTCTAAAAAGGTTTTGGAACTTAAAGGAGAAGTCTCGAACATTTCTGCTCCCCCGATGATGTACAAATTTAAAGCGGAGGGGAAGGAATATGTCCTTCATCTTGGACCAGCCTGGTTACTTGATGAAAAGGGCATAAAACTCCAGGTAGGAAGTAAGATGAAAGTTAAAGGAATGGTGGTAAATGTGAATGGTATTAACCATCTTTTTGCATCTCAGGTAGAGTGGGGAAATTTAAAACTGCAATTGAGAGATGATAAGGGTTATCCGGTATGGTCAGGCAGAGGCAAAGGCAGAGGTCGTGGATGTAAGGGAATGAAGAGTAGGTCTATGAACCCGATTCGGAAACAGGCAAGGTAAAGAAGAAAAAAGGCAGGAGGATTTTCCTCCTGCCAAATGTTATACTTAAAAGTGAATCATGAGAGGAAAATTTCGTTATTCAATAGCCTTGTTTTTTATCATTTTGTTTGCATATGGATTCCAGAGAAGAGGTCATAGAGGACCATGGCTTTTTTATAATCCTAAAACTGTAAGAACAATAGCTGGTACTATATCACATGTTAATTACTCTGGAAGTTTTTGTGGTAGGGATAGATTCCTTGTTCTGGAGCTTAACGCTAAAAAGAAAAAATATAAAGTTTTTGTCGGGCCAATATGTTTTGTTGACTATAAATTTAAGTCAGGTGAGTCAGTCAGAATAACAGGGTCAGTTATAGAAATAAAAGAAACAGCTTATGTAATCCCCAGGGAAATAACTGTTCAGGATAAGACTATAAAGTTAAGAGATGAAATGGGATTTCCCTTATGGAGAACCTCCAGATTTGGATGCAGGGAGAGATGGACGAAGGGAAGAAGATAGCCAGACAGTTTTTTTTATTAACGATTTTTCCGGTATTGGCTATAATCCTGGTTTTTTATTTTCTGAACCTGCTTCATCAGAAAACTATTTCGAATTCCGTTGAACAGCTTTCCACATCTCAGGGAAAGACTATTCAGATGGTCCTTTCAGTGGCAGGAGGCAATCTTGTTGAAGGGAGCGAAAGCAAGTTGATAGATTTTCTTACAGTGCTTCTAAAAAAAACAGGGGCTCTTTATTTTGCGGTATTTAAGAACGACAAACTTTATTACTGGGATAGCAGGTTTGAAGGCTACCTTCCAGTGGAAAGGGGGAAGAAATCTCCCAGAATATTTAAATCCCCGGAGGGGAGCATTCTGGAATTAAAGTCGGGATTTAAAAACTCGCAAGGAGACAACTTTGAGGTTTTTGTTGGATATGACTTTACTGTTATGGATATTTTGAGACACAATCAGAAGAGAACTTTTATTTTTATATTCGTAGTCTTTATTGTTTTTTCATCAGCCCTATTTGTTGCTGTTGTCAGAATAAACAAATTTTTTGTCGAAAAAGAAAAGGAACTTTTAAAATTACAGCAAGAAAAGAAGAGATTCAGGGAACTTTCCCTTCTTGCCGGGGCAATTTCACACGAGCTTAAGAACCCTGTTAATTCTCTTTATCTAAGCATTCAGGTTATGGGGGAAGAACTGCGCGGAAAAGAAGAATACGAGAAATTTGTAAAGCCTATAAAGATGGAAATCCGAAGACTTGCAGACATAATAGATAATCATCTTGCTATAATGAGGCTAAAACCTCGGATAGAAAAAATAAATATAACAGAGACGATAAAAGAAGTAATTTCGGATTTTTCAAAGGAAAATGTAAACATAGAAATTTTTTCTCCTGCAGAGTTCGTTTGTTTTTCGGATAGGAAGTTATTAAAAATGGTTTTTTCAAATATACTGAGGAACTCCGTGGAAGCGGGCTCAAAAAATATACTTATTGGATGTGAAAAAAAGGGAAACGAGGTAGAAATTTTTGTAAAAGACGATGGGCAGGGTCTTGCTCTGGAGGCTGATGAAGTCTTTAAACCGTATGTAACCACAAAAAGAGAAGGAACAGGAGTAGGGCTTGCTCTTGTTGAAAGGATAATTGATGCTCTTGGAGGGAAAATAAAACTGGAAAGAATAAAGCCGCATGGACTTATTGTAAGAATCGTCCTGAGGTGTGAAAAATGAAGATACTGCTAATTGAAGATGAGAAGACCTCTTCTGAAATGATTAAAATTTCCCTTGAAAAGAGGGGTTATAAAGTTGTAACTGTAGAGACCGGCAAAGAAGGATTACAGTCCTTTTTAGAAGAAAATCCAGATATTGTACTTCTTGACTGGAGATTGCCTGATAAGGAGGGCGATGAGGTTTTCGCTGAGTTCAGAAATATAAATCCAACTGTTCCTGTAATCTTCATAACTGCTTATGGAGATGTTGAAAAAGCAGTAAAAGTCCTCAAAATGGGAGCGTTTCATTATCTTACAAAACCCATAGAGTTAGAAACCCTTATTCATGTTATAAGACAGGCAGAAGAAAAAATAAAATTAAAGGAAGAAATAGAAAGACTGAAAGACCAGATTCAGAAAACTTACTCTATTAAAAATTTCGTCGCTGAATCTGAAAGGATGCAGAAAATATTGAGTCTTGCGTTTAAGGTGGCCAGATCCGATTCCACAGTTTTGATATATGGGGAAAGCGGTACAGGAAAGGAAATGCTGGCAAAGATAATACACAATGCTTCCCACAGGAGCAATGGTCCTTTTATATCAGTAAATATTGCAGCTCTTCCAGAAAGTCTTGTGGAGGCTGAACTGTTCGGTGCTGAAAAAGGGGCTTATACCGGTGCAGTTTCTTCCAGAAAGGGAAAATTTGAAGCTGCAGATGGTGGGACTATTTTTCTGGATGAAGTGGGAGAACTTTTTCCTCCTGTTCAGGTTAAATTGCTCAGAGTGCTTCAGGAAAGGGAGATTCAGAGGATAGGTTCCAATAGAACGATTAAAATAAATGTTAGAATAATTGCCGCCACAAATCGCAACCTGGAGGAACTTGTAGCGGAAGGAAAGTTCAGGAAAGACCTTTTTTACAGGTTGAATGTTATTAAAATTGAATTACCTCCCTTAAGAGAAAGAAAAGAGGATATACCCTATCTCGTAGATCTCTTTATAAAAAAATTCTCCAGAAGAGATGGAAAGCTTGTGAAGGGAATCACAAAAAATGCCCTGTCATATTTATTAAAATACGATTATCCAGGAAACGTAAGAGAACTGGAAAATATAATAGAACGGGCAATCGTTATAGGGGATAAAAATGTGATAGATGTAGAGGACCTGCCAGTTTTTGTCCTTACAGGGGATAAGGGGAATATCCCTGATCGTTTACCGCTTCCTGAAAGACTAAAGGAAATTGAGAGGAAAATGATAAAAGAGGCACTTGAAAGGAATTATTTCAACCAGAGAAAAACAGCGGAAGACCTCGGAATAAGTGAAAGCACACTCAGGTATAGAATGAAAATTCTTGGGATAAAAAATCGCTAAAAATCCAGGAAGGGCTTTCCTTCTTTTTTCGCTTTATACATTCTCTCATCTGATTTGTTTATAAGTTCCTGGGGAGTTTTTCCATCGTCGGGGTAAACTGCGATTCCCATATTTGCCTTCACTTTAATTCCATCAGGGGTTTTGAGGTTTTCAAGTGAGCTTGCAATTCTTTTAGCCACTGCCAGTGCCCTTTCCTTTTTCGTCTCCATAAGAACAGCAAGAAATTCATCTCCGCCATATCTTGCAAAAAGGTCGCTTTTCCTGAGTTTATCTTTTACATTTTCAGCAAAGAGCTTTAACACTTCGTCGCCTTTTTCATGTCCGTATGTGTCGTTTATATTCTTGAAATTCTCAAGGTCAAACATTATTACAGCAAAATTGCCCCCGTATCTTTTTCTTCTTTCCATTTCCTCTTTTAACCTTCTTAATATGTATCTTCTGTTGTAAAGACCGGTCAATGGGTCAGAAATGGATTCATTCAGAAGTTTTTCGTAGAGATTAACATTTTCCCATGCTACTGCTACCATCTTTGCCAGAGATTCAATAAGCCTGATATCCTTTTCAGAAAAAGCGGATTTTTTTTGGGACTCTAAGTTTATTACACCCACAGCTTTTCCTCTTAAAATTATCGGTGCTGCCAGTTCACTTTTTGCATCTGGCAATCCAGGAATGTAATTGGGGGCTTTTTTTACGTCATTTACAAGGATGGTTTTTCTTTCTTTAACAGCGGTTCCTGTAATTCCCTCTCCTAACTCTATTTTAAATCCCTTTTCGACGATATAGTTTTCACCGTAATATAGCTCAAGTCCTTTAGATTTAATCCATGCAATGCCAACAAAAGCATAGCCGAGAGACTCTTTCAATATACTGACAGTCCTTTCTGTAAGTTCCTCAAGGCTTCTGGCTGTTGAGATTATCTGGGCACCTTCATACAAAGCCTCAATTTTCTTTTCATCTTCCCTTAGTCTTATTAGAAAATCTCCAAGAATTAGTAAGAGGATTATGAAAATTATTCCTGAAACGTAATAAGGAATGAGTGCCCTGCTTGGGGGGTTTTTGTGAAGGAAAATGATAGTCATCAAAATAAAGCTTATAAAGGAAGCTCTTATGCTATATTTAATTGCGAGGAGAAGGGGAAGTAAAAAAAAGAGTATTTGTATTATAAGGGGAGCTTTTATATAAAAAACCAGCACGAAGTATAGAAGTGCTAAAACAATTCCCCAAAAGACCTCTGCTAATTTCATGCTTTGAATTATATCAGAAAAGGCTCTTGGTTTTAAGCAAATTTACCCGTGGTTGCAGGTATCAATCTGTAGAACAGAACTCCCTTCATAGTTCCCAATTCATCCGCGATATGTTTCACTCTGCTGGAATTTCCCTTTATTATAATGGCCTCGAGGCAGTGGTCATGGTCTATATGGAAGTGAAGCGTTGAAATTATCTCTTTGTGGTACTCATGTTGATGATGATGAACCTTGTCCGAGATTTCCCTTGTTTTGAGGCTGTAAACTATAACAAGAACCCCTACTACTTCTTCCCTTGAGCACTCCCATTCCTTATCAATTATCAGTTTTTCTCTTATAAGGTCCCTTATAGCTTCCGAGCGGTTATTGTATCCCTTTTCCCTGAGGAATATGTCAAATCTTTCAAGCAAGCTTGAGGGCATAGATACACTGAATCTTTCTGTTTTTCCCATTTTTTACTCCCACTCAATTGTTGCAGGTGGTTTTGATGATATATCAAGAACCACCCTATTTATACCTCTTACTTCATTTACTATTCTATTTGCTACTCTGGTAAGAAACTCTCTGGATGGAAGGTACCAGTCAGCTGTCATGCCGTCAACGCTCTGAACCAGTCTCAGGGCGATTACCTCATCATAGGTTCTCTCGTCACCCATAACTCCTACAGTTCTTACAGGCACGAGCACAGCAAAACCCTGCCAAAGTTCTTCATAGATACCCTCTTTCTTGAGTTCTTCCTCAAGAATTGCATCTGCCTCCCTCAATTTCCTCAACCTTTCTTCTGTAACCTCTCCTACTATTCTTACTGCTAGTCCAGGGCCAGGGAACGGGTGTTTCTTGATGAAATGTGGATCTAATCCCAACTTTTTCCCGATTTCTCTAACTTCATCTTTAAAGAGTTCTCTCAGAGGTTCTACAAGTTTTAGCTTCATTTTTTCAGGAAGGCCTCCAACATTGTGGTGGCTTTTTATCACCGCCGCGGGACCCTTTACTCCTGCTGACTCTATTATGTCAGGATAGGTTGTTCCCTGTGCCAGAAAACCCACCCCCTCTACTTTTGCTGCTTCTTCCTCGAAAATATCGATAAAAAGTTTCCCGATAATTTTTCTCTTTCTTTCAGGATCAGTTACGCCCCTGAGTGCCTGTAGAAATCTCTTAGACGCATCCACACCTTTCACATTAAGATGCAATTTTTCCTTAAAGATTTTTAGATTCTCTTCGAACTCACTCTTTCTAAGGACCCCGTTGTTCACAAAAATACAATGGAGTCTATTCCCTATAGCTTTGGAAATTAGAACTGCAGTTACTGTAGAATCTACCCCTCCACTTAAGGCACATATTACCTTTGAATTACCCACAATATCTCTAATTTCCTTTATTTTTCTTTCGATGAAATTTCCCAGCTCCCAATTGCGAGGGATTTCAGACATCTCTATAAAATTTCTGAAAACCTGTTTTCCGTTTTCTGTGTGATATACCTCTGGATGAAACTGGACTCCATATATGTTTTTTTGCCAGTTTTCCATTACAGCAACAGGCGTGTTTTCCGTCTTTGCTGACACTATAAAACCTTCTGGAGGGCTGTTAACAACATCTCCATGACTCATCCATACCCTGTTTCCCACTCCTTTGAGTATTCCATCATCCCTCAAAATTTTTAATTGTGAAAATCCATATTCCCTTGCTTTTGCCTTTGTGACTTTGCCTCCCAGTAATTTTGCAAGAAGCTGGTGTCCGTAACATATCCCGAGCACCGGCTTCCCCTTGATCAACTCTATATCTATTACAGGAGCATCAGGTTCATAAACACTTCTGGGGCCTCCGGATAAAATAAAAGCATCCGGGGTTTTCTTTTCAAGCACTTCTTTTGTCTCAAAATAAGGCACTATTTCTGAATAAACTCGCAGCTCTCTTACTCTTCTTGCTATGAGTTGAGTGTATTGAGACCCAAAGTCAACTATTAAAATTCCCCTATCCATCTTCTATTTCCTCCTTTTTTATGCCGAGTCGTTGTATTTTCTTTATCAGACCTGCCCGGGAAATATTTAGCAATTTTGCCGCCCTGGTTTTATTCCACCCTGTTTTTTTTAATGCTTTTATAATAGCCTCTCTCTCCACCGACTGTAACTCAAGATCGGTTGTCTTCCCTAAAGAGTCCATACTTTCCCGTGATAATGGGAGCAGTCTGGCACTCAGGACGCCATCATCTCCTATTCTTAAGATTGCTTCACGGATCACATTTTTTAGTTCTCTTATATTTCCAGGCCAGTGATAATTTAACAGAAGCTCCTTTGCCTTTTCAGTTATCCCGGTATACGGTTTTGAAAATATGTGAGAAAATTCCTGGGCAAATTTGTGGGCAAGAGGCACAATGTCTTCCTTTCTTTCTCTTAGTGGAGGGATTTTTATCCTGAAAGAAGCAAGTCTGAAGAAAAGGTCCTTTCGGAAATTTCCATTCTCTATTGCTGAAGTGAGGTCATGGTTTGTTGCAGAAATAATCCTCACATCTACTTTTATAGGATTTATGCTTCCTATTCTGCAAATTTCTCCGGTTTCGATCGCCCTGAGAATTTTCGCCTGAATTCTGGGGTCCATGTCTCCTATTTCATCAAAGAAAAGCGTTCCATGGTTTGCTGCCTCAAATTTTCCTGCTTTTTCATCAACTCCTGTAACGGACTTGCGACTGACACCAAAAAGTTCGCTTTCGGCAAGGGTTTCAGGGATGGCTGCAGAATTTACTATAACAAACGGACCATTTTTTCTTGAACTCCATTTATGTATGAGTTCTGCCAGGACTTCTTTACCTGCTCCTGTTTCCCCTTCTATAAGAATATTCCCCTCTCTTTTTGCAATTTCCCTGGCCTGCTTAATAACATTTTTAATGACCTCTGATTCGAATATATAATCTCCTAAAGGAAAATTTATATCCTGTTCCGGTGTCTTTACTGGACTCAGCAGCAATAGGAAATAATACCTGAAAAAGAGGTCCAGCAATTCCAGTAGCTTTTCTGGAATTTCCTT
>JAGHBF010000153.1 GCA_021161165.1 Candidatus Aminicenantota bacterium | reverse complement strand
GCAAGGTTTCTGGGAACGAAAGTTGTGCTGGGCAAAAAATATTTAAAGATCTATTTTAAAGACAAAGACGAGCTGGAAAGAATCATCCAGCGTCTAAGAGGAGGCGAAGAATGATGAATGAAACCCCCTTTAGAGGGTATATTGACGAAGGAACGGAAATTGAAGGAGATATAATTGCGAGGTCTCCTCTGAGAATAGACGGAAAGATAAAGGGAAAAATCAAAAGCAATTCAACTATAATCGTGGGGAAAAATGGAGAAATTAACGGAGAGGTTCTTGTTGATGAGATAACCATAAGCGGAAAAGTCAAGGGGAAACTCTGTTCTAAAAAAGGAGTAAAAATCGAAGACTCAGCTGTTCTGGAAGCTGAGGTAATAACGCCCGTTCTCTCAATAAAAGAAGGGGCTATTTTCAAAGGAAGCGCAAAGGTTCTTCCAAAAGACGAGGTTAATAAGGAGATAGAAAAAGTATGGAAATTTTAGGGGTTATCCCGGCTAGATACGGTTCCACCCGATTCCCGGGAAAGGTACTTGCAGACATTTGTGGAAAACCAATGGTTATCAGGGTTCTGGAGGGAATCTCAACTGCAAAAAAAATCTCAAGGGTACTGGTTGCCACCGAATCGCAAATCGTAAAAAAAGCGGTGGAAGCCTCTGGATGGGAAGCAATTTTGACATCCGAAGAGTGCAAAAGTGGAACAGAAAGAGTTGGAGAGGTGGCTAAGAAAATTAAAGCAGATGCATACATAAACATTCAGGCTGACGAACCCTTAATTAAAGGAGAGGCTATAGACCTGATCGCTTCTGCCCTTGAAGATGGAGAAGACTTTGTCAGCCTTTATACAAGCCTTAGGGAAGAAGAAAAGGACGATCCTAATAAGGTGAAAATTGTATTAAACCGCCAGGATTACGCAATTTACTTTTCCAGGGTTCCTGTTCCTTACAGGGGTCCTTTTTTTAAACATGTGGGAATTTATGGGTACTCAAGAGATGGGCTTTTTAAATATCTCGAGCTACCTCCCTCTCCCCTGGAGCTATCGGAAGATCTTGAACAATTGAGATTAATATTTCATGGAGAAAAAATAAAGATGATAAAGTGGGATGGAAAACTGGTTTCTGTTGATACCATGGAAGATTTAAAACTGGCAAAGGAGGTTTTCTGTGCAGAAGAAAACTAAATACATCTTTGTCACAGGGGGAGTAGTTTCTTCTCTGGGGAAAGGTGTAGCTGCTGCAAGCATAGGGGCTTTAATGGAATCCTGGGGGCTAAAAATTTCAATGCAAAAAATAGATCCTTATCTTAATGTTGACCCTGGGACACTCAGTCCATTTCAGCATGGGGAAGTTTACGTAACTGAGGATGGGGCTGAGACTGACCTTGATCTTGGACACTATGAAAGATTTACCACAGTACAAACCACCAAAGATAGCAATTACACTGCGGGAAAGATATACTGGTCTATAATAAACAAAGAAAGGAAAGGGGATTACCTTGGTAAAACGGTACAGGTAATTCCCCATGTTACTGATGAAATTAAACTTGCTATAAGGAAATTTTATGGAAAGGTTGACATCTCTATAATAGAAATTGGAGGAACTGTTGGAGATATTGAAAGCCTTCCTTTTCTCGAAGCAATAAGGCAGATTGGGCTGGAAGAAGGGGAGGGGAACGTTGTCTATGTTCACCTAACGCTTGTACCCTATATCCCCACCGCAGGAGAGCTAAAAACAAAACCAACCCAGCATTCAGTAAAAGAACTTAGAGCCATAGGAATTCAGCCTGACTTTGTCCTTGCCCGTTCGGACCGCATACTTCCCATGGAAATCAAACGAAAAATAGCTCTTTTCGCTAATGTAATGGAGGAAAACGTTATCTCCGCAAAGGATGTAGAAACCATTTACGAAATTCCTCTAAACTTTGCTGCAGAAGGCCTTGACGTAAAAATCCTCAAAAAGTTAAATTTGACCCCAAGATCCAGGGACCTAAAGAAATGGGAAAATCTGGTGAAAAAGATAAAAACATTAGAAGACGAAGTGGAAATAACAATGGTAGGAAAATATGTAAAGCTAAAAGATTCATACAAAAGTTTAAACGAAGCCCTTTTTCATGCGGGAATAGCCAATAATGTGAAGGTTAAACAACGCTGGGTTGAGGCGGAAAACATAATAAAAGAGGGTGCAGAAAAATATCTTAAAGATTCTTATGCTATCCTGGTCCCCGGAGGTTTTGGGGAAAGGGGAATCGAGGGAATGATTGAAGCAGCAAGATATGCCAGAGAGAATAAAATTCCTTATTTCGGCATTTGTCTCGGAATGCAGATCGCTACCATTGAATTTGCAAGGCACGTTGCTGATCTGGAAAGTGCTAATAGTGAAGAATTCGACCCGACAACACCTCACAAGATTTTAATTCTTCTTCCGAACCTTAAGGGAGTGTACCAGCTCGGTGGAACGATGCGTCTTGGCGCTTACCGGTGCGAAATAAAAAAACCATCCCTTGCCTTTCAGGCTTATAAAAAAACTGTTATATGGGAAAGACACAGACACCGCTATGAATTTAATCCAGAATATAAGGAGACCCTTGTTAAGCATGGCTTAAAGGTTACCGGGGAACATAAAGAATCTGGCCTTGTTGAAATCATAGAAATGCCTGACCATCCCTGGTTCTTAGGCTGTCAGTTTCATCCTGAGTTTAAATCCAATCCTTTTAATCCACATCCTCTCTTTGTGGAATTTGTTAAAGCGGCAAAGAGGAAAAGAGATGGAAAGATTTAAAATTGGCAATATCTACGTTCCCTCAGAGCCCTTTTTCCTGATAGCTGGTCCCTGCGTAATAGAATCCCTTGAACTGGTTCTGGAAGTAGGAGGATTTCTAAAAGAATTAACGGAAAAATTGGGCATTCCTTACATTTTTAAAGCTTCGTTTGATAAGGCAAACAGAACATCCATTGATTCTTTCCGGGGACCCGGAATAGAGAGGGGGCTTGAAATTCTAAAAGAATTGAAGGATAAGCTTTCCATTCCTGTAACCACTGATATACACGAGCCCTGGCAGGCAGAAAAGGCAGCAAAAGTGGTCGATCTGATACAAATTCCTGCTTTTCTCTCCAGACAGACAGACCTTCTTGTTTCAGCAGCAAGGACAGGCAAACCGGTAAGCATTAAAAAAGGTCAGTTTCTTTCTCCCTGGGACATGAAAAAAGCGGTAGAAAAAATTGAAAGAAGTGGTGGAAATAAAATCATCCTTATAGAACGGGGAACTTTCTTTGGGTATGGAAACCTCGTTGTTGATTTTCGTTCTATCCCTATAATGAGAAAGTTTGGCTACCCTGTTGTTATTGACGCCACCCATTCAGTTCAGAAACCATCGGCGCTTGGCAACCGGTCAGGAGGAGAACCGGAATTCATCATGACAATAGCAAGCGCAGGAATAGCGGTGGGGGCTGATGGAGTTTTTATGGAGGTGCATCCAAGACCCAATGAGGCCTTATCAGACGGGGCCAATTCAATGCCCTTGGAAAATGTTGAGGAAAATCTAAAGAAACTCCTCAAACTTTGGGAGGCAAGGAAATGAACATTCTTGATGCAGGGAAAGAGACTATCAGAATCGAAGAAGAAGCACTAAAAACGGTAAGATCAAGGCTGGGAGAGAGCTTTGAAAGAGCAGTGGATGAGATTGCCACATGCAAAGGGAGGGTTATTTTAACTGGAATAGGAAAATCTGGGTTAATTGCCAGAAAAATAGCTGCTACTCTCTCTTCCACCGGCACTCCTTCTGTTTTTATACATGCAGCAGATGCAATTCATGGAGATCTGGGCATGATAAAGGAGGAAGACATAATAATAGCTATTTCTTATAGCGGAGAAACCGAGGAAATTAAAAGGCTCATCTATTTTATAAAAAGACTGGGGTTGAGGGTAATTGCAATAACAGGCAACGTAAACTCAACTTTAGGAAGGCATGCTGATATAACTATAAATGCAGAAGTTGACAGAGAAGACCCTCCTCTCGGGGTTGTCCCCACCGCATCAACCACAGCAGCGCTTGCAATAGGAGATGCCCTGGCAGTAGCTCTAATGGTAAAAAAAGGCTTTGGAAAGGACGATTTTGCTCGCTTTCATCCAGGTGGGGCATTAGGAAAGAAACTATTAAAAGTAAAAAATCTTATGCATACAGAGGATGAGCTTCCTATAGCAAAAGAAAATGACCCTATGCATAAAGTGATTGGCATAATGAGTGAGAAGGGTTTTGGTACAGCCGCTGTGGTGGATTCCAAAGGTAAACTTGTGGGAATAATTACAGATGGAGACCTGAGAAGAGCTCTTCTCAGATTCGGATCTATCGCTGAAATGAAGGCGGGGGAAATAATGACTCTCAACCCAATTACTATAGACGAAGATGAACTTGCCACAAAGGCTTTAAAAATTATGGAGGACAAAAAAATAACCTGTCTTCTTGTTCCTGATGAAAAAGGCAGATTAAAAGGCCTGCTTCATTTACACGACCTGTGGAGAACGGAGCTTTTCTGATGTTGAGCAAAATAAAATTAATAGGAGTAGATATTGATGGGACTCTGACAGATGGGAAACTTTATTACATCGAAGGTATGAATGAACCATTAAAAACTTTCAATGTGAAAGACGGCATGGCTGTTTATCTGGCAAAAAAAGCAGGGATAAAGATCGCTATAATTTCAGGCCTAAATTCAAGGGCTTCGGAAAAAAGAGCCAGGAAACTTGGTATAGAAGACGCTTTTTTTGGTGTTATGGAAAAGGCTCCTATTATGAGAAAGATAATGGAAAAATATGGGTTGAAAAAGGGAGAAGCTATTTTCCTCGGGGATGATATTCAGGACATCCCGGCAATGGATGAGGCAGGACTTGGAGCAGCTGTTTCAGACGCGGTAGAAGAGGTAAAAAAAAGGGCTGAAATTATCCTGGGCTCAAAAGGAGGCGAAGGGGCTCTGAGGGAACTGGTGGAGCTGATATTAAGGAATAGAAAATGAATGTTTCACGTGAAACATTAGAGACCAGAGACCTTCTGAAGGAAAGATCCTCAGCATTAAAAAAGTACAGAGAACTGGCAAGCGGAAAAGTAGGTATATTAAAATTCCTGTATTATGAATTCGCTATCACCTGCTTTACAAATATCCCTGGTGCGCTTGGATACGTTCTAAGAAAGATATTTTTTAAGCCACTCTTCAGGAAAATTGGAAAAGGGGTTGTATTCGGGCGAGGCATGATCATAAGAAATCCGTGGAATATTGAAATCGGAAACAATGTTTTTTTTGATGATTATGTAATGATAGATGCAAAACAGGGGGAAATAAAAATAGGCTCTGGTTCACTTTTCGCAAGAAACTCCACCCTTTCGTGCAAAAGGGGCAGTATTGAAATTGGAAATGAAGTAAACGTTTCTGCAAACGTTACAATATACTCAAATTCCTCAATTAAAATTAAAGACTTAACCTTTATTGCAGGGCACTGTTACCTGGTTGCCGGAGGAGAACACGAATTTGAAGATCCAGAAAAACCTATTGTAGAACAGGGGATCAAAGAAAGCAGGGGAATCATAATTGAGGAGGATTGTTGGCTCGGAGCCTCTGTAGTAGTGTTAGATGGAACAAGGCTTGGAAGGGGTTGCGTGGTGGGAGCAAACACTCTTCTAAAAGATGAGTATGAACCCCTTAGCATTATCGTGGGCTCACCCGGAAAGGTACTAAGAAAAAGAGGTGAGAAAAAAAATCGGAATTAATCTACCGGACTTAAATTGTTTTTTTTCCTTTTGGATTGTTATATAATTGAAACTATGAAAAGGTTTGTTCTTCTATTACTTCCCTTCCTTTTTCTCTCCTTTTGCAGTCCTGATTTTTATAAATATAACCTGGATCTTGGAATAAGGTCAGCAAAATACAGGCTGTGGAAGGAAGCCCTCTACAGATTTAAAAGGGCTGCAAAGTACAGAGAAACGGCAGAGGTTTATAACAACATGGCAGTCGCATATGAAGCCCTTGGAGACTTTGAGAATGCTAAAAAATGCTATGAAAAAGCCCTCTCTCTGGCTCCGACAAACAGGGAAATCCGTTCAAACTATGCAATATTTCTGGAGTTAACAAAGAAACATAGAGAAAAGGGAAAAAAACAAAAGGGAGAAAAGAAATGAAGAGGGCTTTTTTGTTTATAACTCTCATCTTTCTGTTTTTGGGGTGTAATCACGTTTATAGGGTAGAAGTGGAAGTTATGAAGCCCCCAAGAATTAAAGAAAAACTAACTTCAATTTATCTTATTGTTGAAGAAAAGTCTCTCAAAAACGATCTTGTAGAAATACAGGACTTTAAGGGACAGGTAGAAGAATTTCTCAAAAATGAGCTTGAGAACCAGGGACACATAAAAGTTCTCAAAGGCAAAGGACATCCCCAGCTAAAGGTTGAATACAAAGCTTATCTTTCCCGTGCCTATAAGGTCTATAGAAGTGACATGTTTGATAAATACTCGGCTGCAGGTAACATCTTGCAAAGAGGAATAGATGGAAGCCTTGTCCCTGTAAAAGTGTTGAATATAGAGCTCTGTTTTAGTATAAAAAAAGCTGATTATCATAGGTGTATAAAAGAAAAAATGAATTTTCCAGAATATGAATCTTCTGTTTTTGCCCTTTACGCCGTTTTACAAAGAATAACTTCTTCCTTCCTGGCAGATGTATCCTATCAAAAAATAAGAATGACTCACTACTTATTGAGGTAAGCCATGAAAAAAATTCTGGCAATTTTTATTCCATTCCTTGTTTTTTCTCAGCTCATCCCTTATTTTGGGAAAAACAAGGTCATTTACAACGATTTTAAATGGAAGGAATACCATACTCAACATTTTAGAATTCTCTTTTATGATAGAGAAAGGCTTCCTGAAATAGCTGCATATGCTGAGCAGTGCTACGAAAAATTAAAGCTTCTAACAGGGGTGGAAATAAAGGAAAAAATCCCTATAATTTACTACAAGAACCATTTTGACTTTGAACAGACCAATCTTTATCCGGGAATCGTCCCAGAAGAAATCCTTGGGTTTTCAGAACCCTTTAGAAGAAGGGTTGTAATTCCTGCAGACCTTTCTCCTTTCCAGTTAAAAAGGCTTATAAATCACGAATTGACACATATTTTTGAATTTTACATTCTGTATGAAGGACTATCCCCCTCTTCCATCTTCAGGATTCAGGTCCCTCTTTGGATGATGGAAGGCTTCGCTGAATTTGCAACAGGAGATTGGGAACCTTTCCCCGTGGTCACGATTGTTGATGCTGTAGCCAATGATATGGTTCCCCAGATATCAAGAACAGGGGGTCTCATTGGGGGTAGCGGTCGTGTACCCTATGATTTTGGACACGCACTTTTTGACTTTATAAGAGATAAATACGGTATGACAGGGGTAAGGAAACTCTGGTGGGAGGTAAAAAAGTACAGAATTGTAAGATACACAAATCCTATAAAAAATACCTTTCATTTGGAGAGAGAAATTTTCCACAGTCAGTTTAAGCATTATCTCAGGAAAAGATTCGCAGAGTATCTAAGAAGAGACATGCCAGATGATTATGGGGTCGCTATTTCCCCAAAATTTCCCTATACTTATATATTTTCATACCAGCTTTCTCCATCGGGAGAGGTGGCTGCTATTCTTACTGTTAATTACTCTCAGGCAGACTACGATATTGTCTTAATCTCAATGCGAGACGGAAGGGTTTTAAGGAATATTACCCCTGGCATAACATTAAAATATCAAAAAATCCGCTTCGGTTATGACCCGTCTTCCGGAAGAGGAATCGCATGGAACAAAACTGGCGAAAAAATGGCGTTTTTTGGAAAAAGAACAAAATATTACAGGCTTTTCATAATAGATTCCTTTAAGGGAAAATTGCTTAAACAAATTAAATTAAAAGACGTTTATAATCCCTCATCTCCAACTTTTAGCAGCGATGGGAAAAAAGTGATCTTCACGGGTTTTCAAAAGAAAAACGCCTTCATCTTTGAGGTTAACCTTGATAATGGAAGGATAAGAAGGTTATCACCTGGCAATTTTTATATAAAAGAAGTTGCAATATCTCCGGATGAAAAGACCCTTGCTTTTACCGCAACCATAGGAAAGGAAGAGCATATTTTTATTACAGATTTTCCAAAAATGTCAAATATCCGTCAGATTACTTTTAAAAATGGGGTTGATATTAACCCGAGCTTTATGGACAACGAAAACATTATTTTTTCATCCAACAGGGAAGGTGGTTTTGACCTTTACTCAATTAATATAAAAACCATGGAGGTTAAACGATACACAAGGGTCTCAACAGGATGCTTCTTTCCTCAGTTTAAAGATGGTGAAATTTATTTTACCGGCTATTTCAGGAATAACTTTCGTCTCTATAAAACCGAACCCGATATAAAACAAAAATATATAGAAAAAGAGAGGAAAATTGCCTGGTCCACTCCGGCTGCTAAAATCCAGGAGAATAAGATTCGCCTGAGAAAAGGCATCGGGAAGCTTTCCCTCGATTTTACAACGCCTATTTCAATTGCTTATTCAACTGACGGTAGACTTTTCACTTCTGCTTATCTTTCCTTCTCTGATATTTTTGCTGACCACACTCTCTTTTTCTATGCTTCCAACGATTACTATTATCAATCTTATCATCTTGGATTTGTAAATCAGAAAAGGAGACTCTGGTGGAGCCTTAATGGTTTTCAATATAAGCTTTACTATTTCTTCGGATATTATTACCCCCAATATTACGGTTATGTCCCAAGCATAGTATTAAGAAAGCTTACAGGAGCCAATTTTACCTTTTACTATCCTTTTGACTTTTACCATAGAGTAGAAGGGTCTGCAGGAATTCTGAATATAAAAGAAAATACAGGGACTTTACTTCCTTCCGGGAAATATTTCTTTTATTCTGGAACATTTTTCAATGTAGACCTTCAGTTGGTGAGGGAAACAACAAGATTTAAAAGTTTCGGTCCTATTAGCGGAGATACCTTAAATCTTTATTTTGGGAAAGCTTTTCCTCTTGGTGGAGACCATAAAATAGACAACTATTCAATTTCTGTGGATGCAAGAAAATACATAAATATTGGAAGAGATTTTCTTCTGGCCTTCCGCGCATATTACAATGGGAGTTTTGGAAAAACCCCATTCCTGAGCTATATCGGTGGAAATAATGAAATAAGAAGTGTGGGCTACAGAGCAATCCTGGGAACTCAAACTTTCTTCTTTAATGCTGAGTTCAGATTTCCCATTACCTACATCACATATACAGCCATCGGAGATATTGGGCCAATAAGAGGAGTTCTATTCTTTGATTTGGGAGGAGCAAAATATGGAAGCTACCCATTTAAATTTGCAGAGGGAAGTTTCCCTGATATACGGCTTGTGGATGCAATTGCATCTTACGGGTACGGGGTGGAATTATTCTTATTTTCTTTTCCCATACATATTGAATATGTAAAAAGAACTGACTTGAGAAAAACTCTATATTCTGTTTATAATTTCTGGATAGGTTACGACTTCTAATTTTCCACAAAATGTGGAAAATTTGTGGAAATTTTTAGGGAGATGAAAATTTGGAAGGATATAATAAAGGAGATCGAATCAAGAGTTGACCCTTTCACTTTTGAAACCTGGTTTAAACCTCTGGTGTATGTGGGAAAAGTTGGTAATGTTCTTTACGTAAGAGCACCTAATCCGAGCTTTAAAAAAATGTTCAGGGAAAATTTCCCTGATATTTTTGAGTTGATATTAAAAGATGTTCTTCAAAAAAATTATCAGGTTAAAATTTTCCATGAGGAGGAAGGAGAAGAAGTAACAAAAAAACAGGATAGAAAAAACATTACCTTAATGCTTAATCCAAAGTATACTTTTGAAAATTTTGTTGTGGCTTCATCAAATCAGTTTGCTTACTCTGCAGCACTTGCTGTTGCAAAATCTCCAAGTAGTAGTTATAACCCTCTTTTCATATATGGGGGGGTTGGTCTTGGAAAAACCCATCTTTTAAATGCAATTGGACATTTTATAATAAAAAGCCGACCAGAACTTATTGTGGTTTACACAACAACAGAGAAATTTATGAATGAGATGGTGGCTTATCTTAGAAACGATAAAATTATAGATTTTAAGGAAAAATACAGAAAAGTTGATGTTCTTTTAATAGACGACATCCAATTTTTGTCCGGAAAGGAACAAACAAAAATTCAATTGTTTCATCTTTTTAATACTCTTTACGATTCCCAGAAGCAGATAGTTCTTTCAAGTGATAGACCTCCAAAAGATATAGAAGGACTTGAGGACAGGATTCTATCAAGGTTCGAATGGGGTTTAATTGCTGACATTCAACCTCCTGAGCTTGAGACAAGAATCGCAATTCTTCTTAAAAAAGCTGAACTTGAGAACTTTGATCTACCAGGAGATGTGGCTGAATATATTGCGATGAAGATAAAGTCCAATGTAAGACAGTTGGAGGGAGCACTTATAAGATTAAAGGCCCTTGCGACCTTAAAAAAGGAACCTATAACAATCCAGCTGGCAAAAGAAGCATTAAGAACTATAACCGATGTTTTAGAAGAAGGCTTACCATCTATAACAGTTGATTCCATTGTTGAAAGAGTTGGAGAGGTTTTTAATGTGGAACCAGAAAAAATAAAAAGTAAAACAAATGTCAGAAGCATAACACTTCCAAGACAGGTGGCAATGTATTTAAGCAAAAAAATTCTAAATTTACCACTAAAGGAAATAGGGAATTACTTTGGAGGAAAACATCACACAACTGTACTT
>JAGHBF010000003.1 GCA_021161165.1 Candidatus Aminicenantota bacterium | reverse complement strand
GGAAGGCCCCACAGCGATGAAATATATGTAATCTGTATCTGCAGGTTGAAGTGCAGCCTCTATAGAACTTAACCCTGGACTACAGATAGGACCTGGAGGCAGGCCCTTGTGTAAATAAGTATTGTAAGGCGATCTCACAGTTTTATAGTGCTTACGAAGCAATCTTCCCCTCCATATCCCCATTTTTTTCATTGCATATACCACTGTAGGGTCACATTGAAGAGGCATTCCTAATCTTAACCTGTTATGAAAAACTGAAGAGATCAAAGGTTTCTCTTCATCTAAATATGTTTCCTTTTCTATAAGAGATGCAAGGGTAACCACCTGTCTCACCGTCCAACCCATTTGCTTTGCTTTTTCCCTAAGAGAAGGATTGAACTTCATCTTAAACGTAGCTACCATCTTTTTCACTACAAAAGAAGCAGTAACTCCTTCCGGAAAAATGTATGTATCAGGGAAAAGATACCCCTCGAGATTCCTGGCTTCAGGATCAAGGTCACTTATCAGCCAGTAATTCCTGGCAGCTTTTTTAAATTCTTCCTCTGGAACATAATCTGAAAAAAGCCGGGCAGTTTCTTCAATAGTCAGACCTTCTGGAACTGTAATTTTAAATTTCGAGATGTCTCCTCTTACCAGCTTTCGCAGAACATCTATGGTTCTAAGTGGCTTTGAAAAAGAATAAATACCAGCTTGAATAGGTTTATTTTTGAAAAATATCCTGTAGAAAAAAAGAAACATTCTTGAACTTTTTATAATCCCCTTCTGCTCCAGAATTTCCCCCACTTTTTTTACCGGGGTTCCAGCCTCTATCTTTACTTTTTTTATCGGCTCACGATAACCCTTGTAATAATTGTGATACTCGCTAAGGAAAAAATACGCTAAAAAGGCAATCAATGCCAGGGCAAAAACTGAAAAGTATTTCAAAAACTTCATTCTTTCTTCTCCTTCAAATAAGCATCCAATATTATAGCAGCAGCTACAGCATCTCGTTTACTCTTTCTTTCTTTCCAGTTCTGTCCTTTCCCTCTTAAGATAGAATCAGCATCTTCCGTAGAATAACGTTCGTCCACCAGTTCAATTTCGAGTCCGGCGGATTCTAATTCCTTGACGAACTCTTTCACTTTTCTCGCCTGTGTCCCTTCCTTACCGCTCAAAAGCAGAGGAAGTCCAACAACTATTTTTACTGTCTTCATCTTTTTTGCAAGCTCTATAATGTAGGCAACATCCTTCCCGCTACCCTTCCTTTTATACGTTTCAAGAGGATATGCAATTGTTCCTGTAGGGTCAGAAACTGCTATACCAATTCTTTTATCCCCTACATCCAAAGCTATTACCCTGCCTTCTTCCATTTTTCCCACCTTTCAAAACCTAACTTTATAAGCCTTCTTATAAGTTCCTTAAAGGGGACCCCGCTTGCTTCCCAGAGTTTTGGAAACATACTTATTTCTGTAAATCCCGGAATTGTGTTGATTTCATTCACAAATATACTGTTTTCTTGCAGAAAAAAGTCAACCCTGGCAAAACCCCATGCTTCCACGGCTTTAAAGGCTCTTATGGCAAAATTTTTTATTTTTTCTTCCACTTCTTTCGACAATTTTACAGGGATCTTGAACCTGGTTTTCCCCTTTATATACTTATCCTCATAATCATAAAATTCTCTGTAGGGAATGACTTCTCCGGGAAGGGAAGCCTGAGGGTCTTCGTTTCCCAGAACTGAACATTCTATTTCCCTTGCCTTAATGCCCTGTTCAACGAGAATTTTATAATCATGGGAAAAAGCTCTTTTTAGAGCGTCTCCCAGCTGATTCCAATCTTTGACTTTTGAAATCCCAACGCTGGAACCAAGATTGGCTGGTTTTACAAACAAAGGCAAGTTAAATTCTCTTTTGATATCTTCCATATTAATTCTTTCCCATTTCCTTAAGACTCTGTACTTAACCACAGGAAGGCCTTCTTTTTCAAAAGCCATCTTCATGAATGCCTTGTCCATTCCGAGCGCCGAACCTACTACTCCTGAGCCAACATAAGGGACACCAGCAAGCTCCAAAAGGCCCTGTATTGTACCGTCTTCTCCATACGGCCCATGCAGGAGGGGAAAGTAAATATCTATTTCAACACTCAAATTCTCGCCCTGCCAGGGAAGGAAAGAAAACTCCTTTCCATTTTCAAGCTCCCAGGGAGATTTTACAAATTTCCATCTTCCTTCTTTTGTAATAAAAATAGGTACGGGTTCGTATTCTTCCGGGAAGTTCTTAAAAACAGAAGTAGCCGAAACTATTGAAACCTCGTGCTCTGAGGATTTACCTCCAAAAATCAACCCCACTCTTTTCATAAAGCCTCCTGTAGATTTTTCTCTTCATAAGGATAAATTTCACGTAATTTCTTGTTTGCTTTATGGGAATAAGTTCAATAAAAGTATTAGTATCTTCACATGGAAGAAGCTCTTTCCATCTATTCACCCTTTCTATACCGGCATTATAAGCGGCAAGAGCTAAAACAATATTCCCATTATAATAATTCAAAAGTTCGGAAAAATGCCTTATTCCAACTTTTAAGTTCTCGACTGGGTCATAAGGATTGGAAAACTCTGCGTTCATTCTTATTACAGTACTTTTGAACGTGAATTTCATAAGCTGCATGAGACCAATTGCCCCTGCTGAAGACCTTGCTTCGGGATTAAAAAGACTCTCTTGATGTATTAAAGCAGCAAGCAAATAGGGATCGATCCCATTCCTATAGCTTATTTTTCTTATTTTATCCTCGAAGGGGAAAGGATAAAGGACCCTGAGAGTTTCTTCATCTTCAATCGGAGTTCCTCCCAGCGATTTTCTGATCAGTCTAATGCCGCTTAAATAATCTCCCTTTAATGATCTTAAAACTCCATCCAAATACTGAAGAAGTGGAGAGTCTTTTTTTCTCCTTAAAAACTCCAGTTCTTCAAGAGCCTCCTGGTAAAGGAAAACCCCTTTTAAAAGAGCTGCTTTTCTCAGGTGAATTTCCTCGTAAAAAGAGGGAGAGGAAAAATTCACCACAGCAATTTTAAATTCATTTCTAAGAGGTATTTTCTCTTTTCTCAGGCAGTAATCTCTCAATTTTAAATATCTTTTTGCCGAGTCAGCAAATCTCCCACGGGGGAATGCGGTCAGATATTCCTTCATATAATTAAACCCCTTTTCCTCAGGGTAATAAAACATTGCGAGCTGCCATAAATAATCCTGATAAAGACCCGCTTTCTTCATCTGCCGTTGGAGAGAAATGGCTCTTTTTATAGAGCCAAGCCTGAGGTATGCTCTAAACTTCAAATACAGTTCCTTGGAGGAACGAACTGACCGCAACAATCTTACTACTGTTCTATATTTCCTTGCATAGAAATATGCTCTTGCCAGGGAGTACCTATCAAGGTGTCTGGCCTCAGAAATTGCGCTTTTCCATTGCCCTTTAGAGAAGAAAACATTATATCTTTCTCTATGGCACTGTCGAGATTTCTTATTAATCCTTATACCCAGCTCTTTCGCCAGCAATGGATGTTTACAAAAAATAATTTTCTCAATACCTTCTTCGTTGAGCTTCCATCTTAACTTTAGCGTCTCCTCTTCCTTTAACTCATTTACAGGAATTTTCTCTAATATAGCCTTGTTCGAACAATTCTCAATTAAAAAAGCCAACGCTAAATGTCTTGGAGCACATTTTTCAGGAATTCTCAATAATTCACTGCATGCATCTGGATATCCTGCTTTAAATTTTGCGATTCCCCTGAAATATCTTTTCCAGCAAATCAGTTCTCCGTCACTGTATGAAAGAACTTTTAAGGCCTCAGCTGGCTTTGAATAATTTATCAAATCTTTAACTTTTCTTAGGGTTAAGGCTTCTTTCGTAGGAATTACATCAAGATACTGCAGAGGATGAAATTGTGCCTTTTTTTCCTTCTCATGAATAAAAAAATATTTTAGAAATACAGACAAACCCGCTAATACCAGAACAAACAATAGGAACAGAAATTGCCTGAAAATCTTCATACACCAGGATATCCCTGAAGAAGTGTTGGATCTCCACCTGCCAATTTATCAAGAAGCTCTTTGTATAAATAATCAATCTTCACTCTTGGGTCAACCTTCCTTTTATAAATTTCTATAGCGAGCTTTATCTCATCCTTCAGTTCGTTGTAAATGCTACCCTTTCGTTTTCCCTCTTCTATTTTCTCTGCATTGTAAAGCATTATATCCGAAACCAGGACTTTAGCCTTCCTTCTTGCTACTTCGTGCAATTTACGCTCTTCCTCAGTCATTGCGGGAATCTCGCCAGTTTCAGTTCTTGAAACCTTTTCTTCCTCCTCAACCTCGACAATTTCAGGCGCTTTTTCTTCTGCAACTACTTCTAACTCCTCGTCAGGCGTAGTCTTTATTTCCTCTTCTAATGTTGGCATCCTTCTTGCGGTATCTTCACCAACTCTCGTAGAAGTTTCGGTCTTCTTTTCTTCAGCAACAACATATTTAGCAGCTTTCTTTTCTTTCTTTTCCTTCAGATACTTACTCCGAACAGGAAGCAACTCTACCATTGCTTCTGCATAGCTCACGAGAATTTCAATTTCTTCGGGATTTCTTATGGTAGATTCATCAGGTAATTCATCGCAATACACAAGGCCAACGGGTTTTCCTTTAACCACTATGGGCAATATTAAAACCTGAGATGGTCGTTGCCCGCCAAGAGCAAGCATAACTTTATCATCGCCGATTTCCTTTGGAAACTCTCCTATATATATCTCATGGGATTCAATTACCTTTCCTAAGGTAGTTTTAGAACTAACTGGTATTACTATTCTTCTGAAGTCTAACTCTTCCATATTTTCAAATCCCCTCCCATCCCAGCCTATAAGGTTATTTTCCTTTACCACAAATAATAGAACTCTATTTGTAAGTCTTGATACAGCCTCAAGGAGATGGGTTATTAATCGGCTTTGGGACACTTCCTCTCTCATACTTCTTACACCAGCAATTAGATAAACAGTATTGGAAGGCTTAACTGCTTCTCCACCGGCAAGAGGAATTATATTTATTATAGGCTCTATGTTTTCCGGTACTTCCGGTGAAAGGTCTACCTTAATATGAAGATTGAAATCATCAAGTGCCTTCTTCACAGTTTCGGTAAAATTCTCCCACCCTTTACTTAAAAGCTCCTGTCTTTTCTTTAGTAGAGAGTTAAAATGCTCTAAAATTTCCTTTCTTAGTTCTTCTTTATCCATTATATCCCCCTAAAGTCCTGACTTATATTTTGCCTCTCTAATATATGGACTATCAGGATACAAACTAATAAGCTGATTGTAAGATGATATAGCTTCTTTTTCTTTGCCAAGCTTAAACTGGCATCTTCCCATATGAGCAAGCAAAGCGTCATATGGAAAATCCTCATCCTCGTTATTAACTTTTTGCCACACCTTTATAGCTTCTTCACAGTTTCCTTTTTCTGCAAGAAGTTCTCCTTCCATAAAATAAAGATAGTTACGCAAGATTCCTTTATGGGGGGTATTGCGAATTGTTTCAATGGCCTTATCATTTTTTTTCTCATCCGCAAGTTTAGCCGCCTTTATTAGAGCTTTCATCTGAGGAAAAGGAGTGGGAAACTTTTCAAGAACAGGTTCCTTGCCTGATGCTATATACTTCCCTATAAGAAAATTGGCTTTCTTTTCTCTTGACAGCATGTAAGCCTTATATGAAAATCCAGCTATTAATACCACCAACACTATTACCAGAGTAACCGCTAATTCCCTCCAGTATGGTGAAACAGCTTTAATAAAACTGATCATGAAGGTTGAAAACTCATCTTTTTTAATCTTATGTCTTTCTGACCTCTTCATTTTTCCTCCATTTATTGAATTATATAAAACGCCTTATCAGGTGTAAAGAATATTAACTCTTTTTAATCCCGCAGTTATCATTTCAATTTCCCCTGAATCGAAGAAATAAAGGCGACATTTAGGACAATAATCTACCGGAGTGTATGTTATAAAATTGAAAAATCTCCTCTGCATTGGTTTCCCGCAAAAAGGACACCTTAAGGGCTCTGTTGGGTCCACAGCCCTGGGAGTTGTTCCATAGGAAAAAAGTTTCTCCTTTTTTTCTTCTACAATTTTTTTTGTGTATTTAATTTCCTCAGCGGACAAATTATCCTCTTCCCTGGCTATTATTCTTAAGACCCTATCCTCTCTTACTATTATTCCTCCACACCTTCCGCATCTAAGAATGGGTACATTTTCATAATAAGTATAGAAAAGAGGGCCGTTGCATCTCGGACAATTTCCCTCAGTCGGTTTAAACCGTGATAATAGTTCCTTTAATGTAACAATTCCTGTTTTCCCTTTTATCTTAACTCCTTCGCCAATCCATGTTTTTTCCAGAAGTTCCTCCATGGAAAAAGGCCCCAACCACGTTTCATCCTTTTCAACCCACCATTCCCTTTTCGGAGAGGATACTTTCACCTTCTCGATGAGTTCTTTTTCTCCTACTCCAGCAAGTTCAAGCATAGTTTTTATTCTCTTTTTAACAGGAGGATGTGTGGAAAATATATTCCCTAAAAACCCGCTTATCTCATCAATTCCTTTTATGGTGGGATTCACTATAAAAAGTGAAGCCATTGCTGGATTATTAAAGGCTGAGATACCCCTTGTTCTATCCCTCGAAACCTTCCATAGAGCAGAGGCAAAGGAAAGAGGATTTCGGGTAAACTGTACTGCCATAGCATCTGCCCTTTCTTCAATTTCTCTTGAAATCAAAGAATTTATCAACCTGGAAAGGAATTCCACAAACATAAGGTAGATAAAAACCAGCCAGAACCCTCCTCCAATTCCCTTTTTCTTACTCCTGGAAGAAGAGCCTGCTGCAAGATAAAAAGATGCTGAAGAGAAAAAACTCAAGGTCATTACAAAGGTTGAAAGGATTCCCTTGTAATAAGAGTCACCGTTTAAATAATGGGCCATCTCATGAGCAATTACGCCTTGAAGCTCGTCCCTCTCAAGTGATGAAACTGCTCCCTCTGTTATTGCAATAATATTGAAAGCAGAGAAGGCATTTTTTGCAAGCACCGGAATGATATAAACTTCAGGAGGAGAAACCGTGGCAGCGACAGACATTTCATTAACAACATTTTCAACCTGTTTATGCTTGAGGTCATCTTTATCCGGCTTTTGAGCTTTTAAAATCTCAAGATATCTCAAAATTCTTTCCCTTCTGGCCCCTGCAATTCCAATAATGTATACCAGGATGGAAGCTAAAGCTGAAAGTAAGAGCAGCTCTAAGGGACTTGCTCCCCTTATCAAAAATCCAAATGAAGTTAACCGAAGAATCTCTAAAAGGCCAAAAAGAGAGAGGGTGAAAAATGGGAAGAATATAATAAAAAGTAGGGTTATTGCCCTCTTTTTCTTTCTCTGGATTTCCCAGAATGTGGTCTTCAAAATTTAACCTGCGGAGCTTCCCTATCCTCTTCCTCTTCTATTTTCCAGAAGGGATATTCCTTTAGCTTCATCTGAGATGCAACGATGGCATCAGGAATTCTCTTTATTGCCGTATTGAAAATCATAACATTGTCGTTATAGGCCTGGCGAGCAAAAGCTATGAGATTTTCAGTATTTCTGAGTTCCTCCATCAATTCCAGGAAATGTTGGTCGGCTTTCAGATTTGGATAATTCTCAACAACTAAAAGTAGTTGCCTTAGTGCCCTGGTAAGCTCTCCTTCAGCCTCTATTGACTCCTCTGGGGTCTTAGCTGAGGTAGCCTTTGCCCTTGCTTCAGTAACTGCTGTAAGAGTTTCCCTCTCATGAGCAGCATATCCCTTTACTGTTTCAACCAAATTTGGAATCAGGTCATGCCTTCTTTTTAACTGAACATCTATCTGCGCCCACGCATTTTCAACCTGCTGACGAAGGCGTATAAACTTATTGTAAGTTGCAAAATACCACAAAATTACAATGGCTGCAAGCCCCAATAAAATTAATAATGCAATCATTCTTCCTCCCTGTATTTTTTTATCAGAAGGGAAGCATTGGTTCCACCAAATCCAAAGGAATTGGACAGTGCATAATTCACTTCTGCTTCCCTTCCCATGTTGGGAACAAAATCAAGATCGCATTCGGGATCAGGATTTTCATAATTTATAGTGGGAGGAATGTAATCCCTTGAAACAGCGAGTATTGAATAAATAGCCTCTGCCGCACCCGCTGCCCCGAGCATATGTCCTGTCATGGATTTTGTGGAACTCACCGCCACTTTATAAGCATGTTCACCGAACACTTTCTTGATAGCCAATGTTTCAATTTTATCGTTCCATATAGTAGAAGTTCCATGAGCATTTATGTAATCCACCTCTGAAGGAGAAATCCCCGCATCTTCTATGGCATTTCTCATGGCCTTGGCAGCTCCATGACCATTCTGGTCAGGTGCTGTGATGTGATAAGCATCTGAACTCATACCGTAACCAGTAATTTCTGCAATTATATTTGCCCCTCTTGCCCTTGCATGTTCATAGTTTTCAAGGATTAGAACTCCTGCCCCTTCTGCCATCACAAACCCATCTCTATCCTTGTCAAATGGCCTTGAAGCCCTCTCTGGGTCATCGTTTCTCGTACTCAAAGCTCTCATTGCGCAAAATCCCGCAACAGAAAGCGGGGTTATTGTACCCTCGGCACCACCTGCTATCATTACATCTGCATCTCCTCTCTGGATTATTTTAAAAGCTTCCCCAATTGCATGGGTTCCTGTAGCGCAGGCGGTAACCACAGCTGAATTGGGTCCATAGGCCCTGTATCTTATGGCAATATGTCCGGATGCAAGGTTTATTATGGCTGAAGGAATAAAGTAAGGAGAAACCCTTTTCCAACCTTTCTCTTTCAAAATTATAGTGTAATCTTCTATTTCTTTTATACCGCCTATTCCTGCTCCTATTAGAACACCCATTCTTTCTCCCAGCTCCTCAGAAATTTTCAGACCCGACATCTTAAAGGCTTCGTCCGATGCAGCAATCGCATACTGGATAAACAAAGACATTTTCCTTGAGTCTTTTGCCTCTATCCATTTAAGAGGGTCGAAACCTTTAACCTCTCCTGCAATCTGTGTAGGGAGGTCAGAGGGGTCAAAGCGGGTTATTCTACCTACCCCGCTTTTCCCCTCTCTTAAAGATTTCCAATTTTCTTCTACTCCAATTCCTATCGGAGAGACAATTCCTATTCCGGTTACTACAACTCTCCTTTTCATAATCCTTTCTTTTTAGCAATGTAGTTCACTATGTCTCCTACTGTAACTATCTTCTCCAGATCCTCGTCGGGTATCTCAATTTCAAAAGTTTCCTCGAAATCTGCAACGAGATCTGGAATATCGAGGGAATCTGCACCAAGGTCCTCAATTAGCTTTGCATCTGGAACTATTTTGGACTCTTCCACTGTAAGTTTGCTGGCTATAATTTCCCTAACCTTCTGTGCAATTTCATTTTTTGTCATTTTACCCTCCTTATATTTTTTTCAAATATACAGTCCTCCATTGACTTTTATGACTTCACCTGTAATGTAGGAAGCCTCATCACTCAAAAGGAAGGCTACTACTGATGCAATCTCCTCAGGAGTGGAAAACCTTCCCAGTGGTATAGCTTTAAAATACTCCTCTTTCACCTTTTCCGGCAATTTTTCTGTCATAGGGGTAATCACAAAACCAGGCGCAACTGCGTTTACTCTTATATTTCGTGAGGCTACCTCCTTCGCAACTGACTTTGTAAATCCTATCAAACCAGCTTTCGAGGCAGAGTAATTAGCCTGTCCAGCATTTCCCATTTCTCCTACTACTGAAGCTATATTTACAATAGCACCTTCTCTTCTTCTTATCATTCCCTTAATAACCTCTCTTGTAACAAGGAAAGCCCCAGTTAAATTCACCTTCAATACTGTCTCCCAATCACTTAACTTCATTCTCATAAGAAGACCGTCTTTAGTTATGCCTGCGTTGTTCACAAGAAAATCTATTTTCTCATCCTTTTCAATAATAGTTTTTACCCCTGATATCACTTCCTCTTCCGAGGTAACATCCATTTTAACAGGATAAGCACCTATAGCAGAAGCAGTTTCCTTTAACATTTCTTCGTTAATATCAGCTATCCAGACCTTAGCGCCTTCTTTAATTAACCTTTCTGCTATTGCCTTGCCTATACCTCTACTTCCTCCCGTAATTAATGC